>CAZBRN010000001.1:0-34193 GCA_964494545.1 uncultured Candidatus Saccharibacteria bacterium
AAATTTTTATTGTAGTGTTATCTTTTATTGCGTTGGCGAGCTTGCTTGTACTGCATCTTCCCTACATTCCGCGCTGGCGATATCTCATTTTCAAACCCAAAATAAATGCCGTACCTTATCAACAAGCTGCCCAAAATACGAAGAAAAAAGATTCAGCAACGCCACTTCCCCAAGAAGTTAAAAAAGGTAATCGGCTGGTCCTCCCACAAATTGGTGTTAATGCAGAGATTATTGAAGGTCGTGATATTTACGTGATTGGTAAAAACCAAGGTGTTTGGCGTGAGACGTCCAATATTGACCCGACGAAAGATGGAAATATAGTTATCGCCGGTCACCGGTTCTTGTATACCGCTGCCAATGGCGGATACTTCTACAATTTACCTGAAATAAAGAATGGCGATAAGATATATATTCAATGGTCTAATAAAGTTTTTGAATATCAAGTGTATAACACTCGGACGGTACTCCCTACACAAATCGATATTCGAGATCCCGACCCTCAAGTTCCTAAAAAACTTACCATGTATACCTGCTACCCTCTTGGGAGTACTGCTAAACGCTTCGTAATCGAAGCTAAGCAACTCTAAATATCTTTCCGCAATCGAGAGCTAAACTTTTGGCGTAACGTTGCAAGCTTTGGATTAATTATCACCTGGCAATACCCTTGCTCAGGATGTTTTTGGAAGTAATTTTGATACTCGTCCTCAGCTGGATAAAACACATCCAACTCTTTTACATCTGTGACGATCGGATCATCCCACAGTTTTGCCACCTGCTTCAACGATTCATCAATACACTGCTTTTGGGCATCCCCTGTGAATAAGATTATTGATCGATAATCAGTACCTTTATCATATCCTTGGTAATTAAGTGTCGTTGGGTTATGCATAGCCCAAAAAATATCAAGAATATCGGAACAGCTAATCATAGAAGGGTCATATTGTACTTTAACTACTTCAGCGTGACCCGTTTCGCCTCCCGCGACAGAATAATAATCAGGGTTCACTGTAGTGCCACCAGCATACCCAGAAATAACGTCTATCACGCCTTCTATAAGCCTAAACCCTGCGTCCAAGCACCAAAAACAACCTCCACCCAACACAATTGATTCAGGCGTTGCTGTCATTCTACTCAGATACCGTCACATCACGCCAAAAGGCAACGTAATTGCTAAAGTCTTTCTTTACTTGATCGATTGCCGTAGGTTTCGGGTTTGGATAACTGAAGGCGCTGTCTTGGCTCGTTTCTCCGTCAATTGAAATCGTAAAGTATTGGCAAACACCCTTCCATGGGCATGTGTACGGAGTATCACTTTTTACAAGATATTCAGATTTCACTGAAGTGGGCGGAAAATACCAGTTACCTTCTATATAGATGAGGTCTTTACGATCTGCTTCGGCAATTATATGATCTTTCCAAAGAGCTTTCATGATTCCTCCTTATTGTAATTATTCTGTTCGCAAAGCTTCGATCGGATCTAATTTTGCTGCTTTTCGTGCCGGTAGTAGTCCTGCAAAAATAGCAACGAGTACAAGAAGTACGATCAAGATAGAGATCTGCGTAATATCAAATATGAGCAGTTTCTGAGTGCCGAGATCAAGTTTCTTAGTGATCCAAGGATTGAGACCAGTCCCCAGTAAAAATGCGGCGAGAGATCCTATTGCGCCACCCAAGAATCCAATCCAAGCAGCTTCAAATCTGAATAATCTACTTATGTCTTTGCGTCGTGTCCCGAGCTCTTTCATCAGACCAATTTCACGCGTTCGCTGGAGTACGCTAATGTACATCGTATTTACAACTCCAAATACCGATGCAATAACTGCGATAAATCCAAATGCCGCTACTATGCCTTTAAGCACATCAATTATTTGGGTGAGGAATTTCTGTGTCTCTTCTACGCTTTGAGAAATGAACCCGTCACTCTTAAGTTTTGCTTGAACAGCCAAGATATTCGCTTTATTATCACCATTCTTCACTCGAGCATATGCATAGGTATACTTGCGATATTGCGTAGTGCCAGTCGTTGCGATATCGTTCAATATCTTAGCGTCTTTATTGCTTATAAATAAGTATAGTTCGGTGCCTGGTTGAGATGTTGTTGGTTTTTTTAATACAGCGGCGATCTTGAATTGCTCCTCAACCGAAGATGATTTTGCCAGATCCTGAACGCCAGCACTATCTGTCGGAACACCATCCTGTAGGAACTTCGCAATATCGATCGATTTGCGTACTGCGAGAGTAATGTTTTTGCCTATAGCATCTTGAGGATTTTTGAACCCTAAAGAGGTCACATATGCCTCAGGAAGGAGTACTGTCTTATCGGACAGAGGCTTGACGATTGCACCTGCAACGACTTCAGGATTTTGCGCAGGGCTGAAGTCTATTGCGTTAGCAACATATTTTTTAGCACCCGGTCTCGTAATATATTGCAGGTTTAGCGTAACACCTTCGCGGACCTGTTCGACACCGGGATATTTTCTTATTTTTTCTACATCTTTATCAGTAAGTTGTTTTATTTGAACACTTGCACCACTATTAACGGCTGCTGAACCGAATGAATCATCGTATTCTTTTGGCTTATTGGTGTCACCTCGCCCCAGAATACTTTCGTCTTTTGCAACGATAATCTCCGATGGGTCAAAGTTATCGCTTATTACCTGGTTCACAAAACTTTGAGCACCATTACTTGCCGCTAAGGTAAGCGTAAGGGCGAACGCACCGACACCAATGGCAAGTGCGGTAAGAAGCGTTCGAGCTTTGGCTTGTTTGAGATTTCGTGCACTTCGTCTGGTAGTATCTATAATTCTCATTTTGCGCCCTTTTTCTTATCTTTAAAGTCGATTATTTTCCCATCTTTGAGAGTTATTCTGATCTGACATTTTTCTGCAAGCTCATCATCATGGGTTACGAGAATTAAGGTATTTTTATTCGTTTTGTTTAGTTTAAAGAGCAAATCAATAATCTTATCCCCGGTAACACTGTCTAGGTTACCGGTCGGCTCATCAGCAAAAATGAGCCGAGGCTTATTAACGATCGCACGTGCAATCGCAAGACGTTGTTTTTGTCCTCCAGATAATTCACTTGCCCTTGCGTTTATTTTATCCGCTAAATCAACGGCTGTGAGAGCCTCTAGAACTTTAGTTTTACGATTTCTGAACTCTGCAATTTCAAGAGGTAAGGATACATTTTGATAGCATGTCTGATTCGCTTCTACAAAGAAGGATTGAAAAATAAAACTCATTTCTGTCGCCCTAAATGTGTCCATAGCCTTGCCCTTAAGCTCATGGAGAACTTTGTCGGCGATCACTATCTGCCCCTCATTCGGGTGGTCGAGGCCACTCATTATGTGCATGAGGGTTGATTTACCTGACCCACTTTTTCCGATAATTGCTACCGTTGAACCTTCGGGGATACTAAAACTTACAGAATCTAAGGCCGTGAAAAGGCTATCTTTTTTCCCATACGTCTTTGTGACATTTTTAACTTCAATCATATACATAGTATATCATTGAATGATGGGATGATTTTTATGCTTTTAGCTTAAGTCGCGCGATCAGCCAATCTCTTGGCAAGATACTCAAGAACCAACCTGCTCTTGGGCCAGATTCTTGACCAATCAATACCTGATATAGCGTAGAGAACATACTTTTAGGTGCCATTTCTAATTCGTCTTTGAGTTCATAAATAGCAGTATGAAACCACGTACCATCTGCATCTTGTGGTGCTTTGCTTATTTTTTCACTTAGTAGCTCAAGGAATTTGTGTTGATGTTCGTCGAGGGTGACATCAGAAATATCATCTAAAAGTTTGAATTTAACATCTTCATCAGCCCAGGTATCGAGCCAGCGATCAATGTAAGCTAACTCTTTTTCAATAGTACTTGCTTGTTCACTCGCGATATCGGCATGTTCGGTGCGAGCAATAATTTCAATTGTTTTTTTAGAATCTCGCAGCGCAGCTTGGTAGCTTGCCACAAGATGTGAAAACGGAATATTGCTAATAGTATTTTGCTTCAATGTACTCGTACAGACGAAGAGAAGCATCTCGTCGTCAGGAGTCTTGTCTGGTTTAGCTAAAAGTTCGGCGTATTCATCAATTAAACGAACCAAACCGTCTGTTTGACTAAAGAATAACTGCTTTTCAGGTGAACTTCGCAATATAAAATATCTGATAATTTCAGGGGGGAGTACTTCGAGAAGTTCGGATATAGTAACCGTGTTGCCGGCGCTTTTACTCATCTTTTTAGTTTCACCGCTCCGATTGATAAACTGATATGGGACAGGAATCGGCGCAAAACCCCCAAATACTCGCTCTACGATCGCCTTGCCAGTGTCATAGCTCCCGCCCTTTGTTGCGTGGTCACGACCAAACGGTTCAGCATGAACGCCAAGTTGCCACCAACGAGCAGGCCAATCAACCCGCCAGTCCAGTTTAACATCCCCATTTGCATACGAGATCGTTTCTTCTGTATCATCTATGCCTACATAAGTGACTTCCTTTTTACTCGTGTCAATTGCCTTGAATGGGCGCTTCTTCAGGTAGCCATCAATATTAACTTGTATAGGTGACCATTCATCAGTGAGTTGCCTGCCAGAAACTTCCTCCAAGCAAGCTCTCAGTTCGGCAATATTAGCAAGAGCTTTTTCGATAGAAGGCACAAAAAAACCTGCTCGATATTTTTCATGACTGCGCACCGCTTCCATTTCAATACCCAGCGTATCTACATTGCCGATAAAATCGTTTAAGTAGTAATTGGCATATGAGTCAGAGCCAGGCTCTGGAGATGGGATATCGCAGACTGGTTTCCCTAAATAACGGCTAAAATCTTCTGGGACGCCGGCGGGTACTTTCCTGAGCCCATCCAGATCATCAACAAAGTGTATGTGTTTTACGGTACGACCGCGTTTTTTGAGAATTATTAGAACTGCATCAGCAGTTAGTACTTCCCTGAGTGTCCCCACATGGTATCTACCGGATGGTGATACTCCCGATGAGACCAAAATATCGCCTGTGGGATAGGTCGCTTCTAGACTATCTGCTATTTTTGTTAACCATTGCATATAGCTATTCTACTCTATTCACCTCTGTAAATCCAACTGTTCAATTTCACTATTTTTTTGTAAATAGTATTTACGAGATATCTACAATCTTATAAGTCGTTGTTTCCGCAGGAGTTACGATTTCTACACTGTCATTTTCTTTTTTGCCGAGGAGTGCTTGTCCGATTGGAGATTCATCGGAAATCTTACCGTTAAGTGGGTCGGCTTCTACGGTGCCTACAACCTGAAACTCTTTTGTGACACCAGCTTCACTTTTGAGTTTTACTTGTGATCCAATTTGGACTTTGCTGTCACCTATTGGTTTCTTGATAACTTCAACATTTTGAAGGATGTTTTCTACTTCTGCGATTCGGGCCTCACAACGTTCTTGCTCGAGCCGAGCTGAGCTATATTCAGCGTTCTCGGCTAAATCACCGAACTCTCGTGCAGTTTTGATACGATCTGCAATCGGACCACGTTCTGCAATCAAGTCGGCTAATTCTTTTTCTAATTCCGCAATTCCATCTTTGGTTAATAAATATTGTTTTTTCATATGTACCCCTTAATTCAATTTCACTGTGTTTACGTTATTTACTCGTTTCAACTGGCTGATTATCCGTCACTAACCCGGTCAGGTATTCCAGTATAGCATTATTGTCCATCATTTTGGCTTGTTCTTGAGTCCGTTCTTTCACCTCATGATTGCCGTCAGTAATTGTCTTGCTACTTACCACAATCCGCACAGGAATCCCCATAAGATCAGCATCGGCAAATTTTTCACCGGCTCGAACATCTCGATCATCATACAGTACCTCAACACCGTTACTCGTTAATAATGAGTACAATTCATCTGCACTTTTTATCACGTCATCATTGTCACCGAGTCGCACAAGATACACGTGAGCTGGCGCGATACCAATTGGCCAAACCAGCCCTTTTTCATCTGAAAACTTCTCGGCAATCACACCCATTACTCTCGTTATACCAATACCGTATGACCCAAGATGAACGAACTTTTTTTCGCCTGCTTAATTCGTGTACGTAAAATCCATCTGTTCACTTTTTTCTGTGCCAAAATTAAAAATATTTCCAACTTCGCTACTCTTAACTTCTTTGAGTTCTTCTCGAGAAATGCCGAGTTTTGCCAAACTTTCATCATCGAGCACCTCTTCATTGATGGCAATGTTTTTACCTTCATGAAGATAGATAACGTCCTCTCCTGCATCACAAATTGTTTGAAATTCGTGACTAAATTTTGTGAACGATCCGCCACTCGCATATGTCACATACGTATCGTCACCAAGGCCTAATCGATCATAAACCCTCACATACGCTTCGATGACCGATTGATAGTATGCATCGTGTTGTGCTTCGTCCGTACACATCGAGTACATATCTTTCATTATGAACTCACGGCCACGCATAATTCCACTCTTCGATCGTAGTTCATTTCGAAGTTTTACCTGAAATTGATACACACTAACCGGTAGATTCTTATAGCTATTGATGTGCGGTTTCATCATATCAATGATCGCCTCTTCATGTGACCATGCTAGTCCAACCTCAGTATCATCTTTAAGCTTTGTTTTAAACCAAACATCAACCACATCATCATCCCAACGTGTCGTCAGTTCCCACTTGTCTCGTGATTGAAGGTTGGTCATTATAAGCTCTTGACCCGAGACTGAACTCATCTCTTCACGAACTATCTTTTTAATCTTCTCAACAACCTTAAGACCGAGTGGTAAATAAGCATAGACTCCGGCCATTTCCTTATGAATAAAACCAGCTTGAATTAAGAGTTGTGCGTTCTTAGCAGTTTCATCAGCTGGTGAATCCTTGGTAGTCTTTGTGAATAGTTGTGTTAATCTCATGTTTCCTCTTTCGTTGGTATTTTAACCTATTATGCTGACGATTGGGTAAATATTATTCTTTCAATAAAAAACGGCCCCTGAGGCCGCATTGTTTTGTATCTTCAAGATATTAGGGCAGCCTACTTTGACACATACGTGTCGGGACCATACTGGGCATGAGGGTATTAAACGCTTTCATAACCTTAACTATAGCCTTTCTATGGCCTATTTGACAACATGGAAGACGAAAATACTCAAAAAAGCGATGCCATTCTTTAGCGCATGAAGCGTTATAGATGACCACAAGCTTCCTGTTTTTTCTCGCAATCCTATGAGGAAAATCGAGAGTATAAATGTATCTATTGCCGCCACCCAAAGTAGTGGTTCACCTATGCCCGCTTGAAGATGAGCTACTGCAAATAACCCACTAGTTGCTACGATTGCTGCAATTTTCGGCAGCCCTTTTTTAAGCCCCGTATATAGAAATCCCCGCACCATAAGTTCTTCTGCAATCGGAGGCAAAACCACAAGACTTATGAATACTAACGGCAATTGGATATTCGAAACATCCTTGAATCCAATCTGTTGCTGCTGATCCAAATTAATCGCAGGCACGAGAGCCTTAACGACTGTAGTCGCTAGTATATACGTCACAAAATAACCTAGGAGAGCCAGGAGGGCTAATCCGATATCGCTTGCAACCACCCTTCTTCCAAGCCCAATTGTCTTGAGGGATGCCGTACGGCGTCGTAAAAACCAATAGAGCAGCCCGATACTTATTGCCTCAATTAGGACAACTGCGATAAATTGACCTACCGCATCATTACTCAGCCAATCGATAATTCTCTGCTGATCCCATCCGAGAAGTGACGGGAACCCAAACGCGATTAAGCTTCCGATAATTTGCCCTGCAAAATATATAAATAGCGTCACTCCGACAGATTCAAGTGGCGACCACGCGAAGCGTTTTTTAGAATCGTTTGATATGGAATTTTGCCGTCCAAAAAATGCGATAAGTCCATACAACGCTAAAACATATAGTGGCGTAGCCCAGCTAAGATTCATTTGTAATACCTGTTAGTTGGATAGTCTTCATCTTGTATATTATCTCGCTATAATCCTTTGAATGTCCACAAATGTGATCAAAAGAAATAGCAATATTAGCACCACAAAACCCGTACCATGAACTTTATCTTCAGTTGATTGTTTCAGTGGCTTTCGAATGAGTTTATAGAATAGAGTCAAGTATAGTCTTCCCCCATCAAGTGCAGGTATTGGCAAGGCGTTCATAATAGCCAGCGTAAGAGATATAAGAGCAATGATCATGAGGACAAATCGAATTCCGAGATTGCTTGATTCTTTTAAGATCGAAAATATGCCTACAGGGCCGGATACTTGTTTACTTGCTTCGGCGCCGTTGCCTTTGACAGCATTCCCGATCATTGACCCAAGAGCTTTTAATGTTTCTGAGCTTATCTGCCGAATTAGCCCAGCAGCCACTATTGGAGCCGACCATGTCGAACGTCGCATTGTTATCTCGAATGGCGATATTCCTAAATAGCCTTTTGGATTGCCGGTATTCTTAGCCGCTTGTACAGCCTCACGGCTCAAAAGGTTTGCCTTTACGACAATTGGTTCATTATCCCTAACGGCTTCGATGACAACTTCCTGCCCAGCAAGTGCTTTCGTGACTTTTGGTAAATCATCAGTTGCGTTGATTGGATATGTAGATCCTTTGGCAGTAATTTTTACGATTTGGTCTCTTTGCTTCAGGCCTGCCTTTTCAGAAGGAGAATCTCGTTCAACAGTTCCGATAAGTACACGATTATTCGTGATTTTAGTATCTGAACCAACAGTAAACTGATTATCAATAATTTTCGGCATTCCTATGAGAGCCAGGAAGGTAAACAGCAAGAATGCCGTTACGAGGTTCATGATTACCCCTGCAATCATAATTTGTACTTTTACACCAAGTGATGCAGCACCAAAACTTCCTTTTGCCGTAGCCGAGTCATGCTCCCCTTTGAGCCTTACGAACCCACCAAGAGGCAGCCAGTTAACAGTGAGTTCCATACCACTTGCAAGCTTTTTACCCCAAGCTTTTGGAGGAAAACCTAGTCCGAATTCTTCAACATCCACACCGCCCTTACGTGCAGCTATAAAATGGCCAAACTCGTGAACAATGACAAGGCCCATGAACATTATTAACCCAAAAATAAGTAGAAATACTGACATCCTTCAAGTATACAATACTGCTCGTGCCTTTTGACTATTTAATTACCGAACCGACGTTTCCGACGTGAAAACTCTTCCAAAGCACGCGTAAGGTCAGTCACAGTAAACGCCGGCCAGTACGTATCTACAAAATAAAGCTCGCTATACGCTAATCTCCAGAGCATAAAGTTGCTTATCCTTAGTTCACCTGATGTTCTAATCATAAAATCAACGGGCGGAATGTCTGGAGCATATAAATTCTTCTCAATATCGGCAGTGGAAATCTCGTGTATACCGGGGCTACTTTTCAAGACATTATTTACAGCCGAAACAATTTCTTGTTGCCCGCCATAATTTAGACAGAGTGCTAGTGAGCCTGCGGTATTATCTTTTGTTAGTTCTTCGGCCTTATGAATAGACGCCAGTATTTCTTGGCTTAGTTTTTCGGATAATCCTAGAAAGCGAACTCGTATATTTTGTTTATGTAGCTCTTTAACTTCAGTTTTTGCGATATGAAGGAGTAGTTTCATTAAATAATCTACTTCGTGCTTGCTTCGATTCCAATTCTCAGTCGAAAAAACATACGCAGACACATATTGAATACCTTGCCGTATAGCTTCAGTGCCAATTGTCTTTAGGTTTTCGTATCCTTTTCGGTGACCTTCAAGAGTTGGCATCCCGTTTTCGATTGCCCAGCGTCTGTTGCCATCAAGAATTAACCCAAGATGAACTGGTATTGAATTTGGATTTACAGTCAAATGTATCCTTTCAAGCAACGATCGATTCGAAGCTAAATTTTCATGATTTCGGCTTCTTTAGCCTTGCCTAGAGATTCGGCTTCAGATTTCGATCGCGTAATTTGATCATCAATCTGACCAACGAGACGTTTTGCTTCGTCTTCGCCAATGGATTTATCTTTTTTAGCTTGATCAATTGTATTGATAGCATCATGACGCACAGATCGCATTGCGATCATGCATTCTTCTAGTTTTGCGCCCACCTGCTTTGTAATTTCTCGTCGACGTTCTTCGTTCAACGCAGGTATCGAAACACGTACTACGCGGCCGTCATCGCTTGGATTTAGCCCAAGAGACTGTGCATCACGAATAGCATTCGATATTGCCTGGATACTGCTCGGGTCAAAGGGGGTAATCTGCAGAAGTTGTGCTTCTGGTGCGGTAACATTTGCCACTTGATTTAGAGGCATGCTACTTCCGTAAACTTCCACAGTTATGCCATCAAGCATCCCTGCGCTTGCACGACCAGTACGTAGTTTTTTGAGTTCATCTTTAAATCGATCAACTGCCTGGGTAAATTTTACTTGAGATTGTTGTACGGTGTTTTCATTCATACGAATTAGTATACCACTTTGATGCTTAAGCTACTTCACCAAGCGCGATACGACTAAACCGTCGGACAACGATATTTTCACCCATTCGGGCATTAGCATCTTTGACGATCTGACCTACGGTCAAATCAGGGTCTTTAACAAATGGTTGTTCAAGCAAACATCGTTCTGCGAAATATTTTTTAAGCATTCCTTCGACAATATTTTCGAGCATCGCGTCAGGTTTACCTTCTGCTTTTGCCTTTTCGGTGAATTCAGCTTTCTTAGCGTCTCGGACGTCAGCCGGGATTTGATCCATGCTTAGAAACTCAGGAGAAACTGCTGCGATATGCATGCCAAGGTCTTTGACAAGCTCAGCAAATTCATCGGTTTTTGCGACAAAATCAGTTTCACAGTTTACTTCAGTCAGTACACCTATACGACCGTCATGGTTATAGGTTCCGATGAGCCCTGCACGCGCTTCTCGTTCACCGCGTTTTTCAGCTTTGGTGAGACCTTTTTTGCGCATAGCTTCTAGCGCTTTATCGAAATCACCATCTACTTCTTCAAGAGCTTTTTTTGCGTCAGTAAGACCTACGCCCGTTAAGCTTTTAAGTCGTTTGATGTCTTCAATTGCTACCTTCATTTTTCTTCTCCATCCTCTTTTTTATCTGCAGCTGGTGCAGCTTTCTGTTTTGCTTTTCCTTCGGCAATTGCACTCTTTATATAATCAAGAATTAGTTGGATTGTCTTTATAGCGTCGTCATTGGCTGGGATCGGATATGTAATATCAGAAGGATCTGCGTTCGTGTCAGCAATAGCGATTGTTTTAAGACCGAGTTTTTTAGCTTCTTTGAGGACGTTAGTTTCGTTGATTATATCAACAACAAATACTGCACCTGGTCGAGCGGCAAGATCCTTGATTCCACCGTAAAGGAAGTTCATCTGATCAATTTCTTCTTGGAATCGCTGGACTTCGAGCTTATTGTATTTAGCTTCGAGCTGCCCATTCTCCATGCGCGCTTCAATATCTTTTAGATGCTTGATGCGTTCACCGATTGTCTTTTTATTAGTTAGCATGCCACCGAGCCAACGCTCAGTCACAAAAGGCATCCCTGCTTCTTTTGCAGCTTGCTGGACGATATCTTTTGCCTGCCTTTTTGTGCCGACAAATAAAATTTGTTTGCCCTCTGATACTGTCTTAGTAATAAATGGCAACGCCTCTTCGAGTGCAGTAACAGTCTTCGTTAAGTCGATGATATGTGTACCATCTCTTTTACTATGAATGTACTGAGCCATTTTAGGATGCCATCGGCTTGTTTTATGTCCGAAATGCGCACCTGCCTGCAATAAATCTTTAATGTCTACTTCTGTAGCCATGGTTAGTAAATCCTTTCACTTCGATAGTTGGTTGCCTGAGTTTCTCTCCGCGAGGATTGAATCAGGAGGATTATTCCATCTATCTGATTAATAATAAGTACTCCTATACTACCAGGTATCTACCTCTGTTGCAATACCAATCTAGCCAATAGATCTTAAAGATGATTGACGTATCCACCCCTGATGTGTATAATTTAGATCTGATTATGAAAAAAGCATTACACCCAAAGAACTACCGCCCAGTCGTCTTCAAAGACTTGAATAACGACGTCATGTTTCTAACGCAATCCACCGTTGCGAGCGATACGACAATTAAATGGGAGGACGGAAACGAATATCCACTTATTACCGTACATATTAGCAGTGCGTCTCACCCTTTCTTTACTGGCCAAGAAAAGATGATCGACATCGAAGGACGAGTTGATCGATTTAAGGCACGTCAAGATGCAGCTGCAAAGCGCAAAGAAGCCGCGATTGCTAAAGCGAACAAAATTCGTGTCCGAAAAAACGCCGACACAGTAGACGCTCAATAGTTATAACCGCAAAATAACAGCCAGAATTTTATATTTCTGGCTGTTTTCTTTTATACTACCTAGGCAGATAGAACCATACCCCATGAATAGCAAGCAACAACATCTACAAGAAGAATACAATTCCCTTCAGGAGCAACTAAACGATCCTGCTATTTTTAGTTCCAAAAATTACCCTAAGCTAGCTAAACGAGTTAACGAACTCGAGAAAACCCTCAATCTATTTAAAGAGATTTCTCAACTCAAAGATCATAGCGGTGAGGCTCTGCTAATGAGCCAAGACAGTGACGCAGAAATGGCTGCAATGGCTAAGGAAGAGCTTGCACAGATAACGACTAAAATAGAACTCGCAGAACAGGAGCTCGCCTTACTATTAACACCGAAAGATCCGAATGATGAACGTGATGCTATTGTAGAAATCCGTGGAGCTGCTGGTGGAGATGAAGCAAGCCTCTTTGCTGGCGATCTGTTTCGAATGTATACGCGTTGGTGCGAGACAAAAAATTTCAAGATCGAGCTTATCAGCGAGAACGTCAATGAAGTCGGCGGTTTCAAAGAAGTTGTTTTCGCAGTTCGAGGGGTGGAAGTATTTAAAGTATTGAAATTTGAAGCTGGTGTTCATCGAGTTCAAAGAGTACCCAGTACAGAATCTCAAGGCAGAATACATACGAGTACCGTTACGGTATCTATTTTGCCAGAAGCAGAAGAAACCGATGTTGAGATTAATCCTCAAGATCTCAGAATCGATGTCTATCGGAGTAGTGGCCATGGCGGTCAGAGCGTGAACACTACCGACTCTGCCGTTAGAATTACTCATATTCCTTCTGGTCTCGTAGTTACCTGCCAAGATGAAAAATCTCAAATAAAGAACAAGGATAAGGCGATGGGTGTACTTCGTTCTCGTCTACTCCAAATTAAGATAGATGAAGAACAGAAGCAGTTATCCGATGCTCGTAAAAAATTGGTAGGCTCTGGTGACAGAAGCGAGAAAATCCGCACCTACAATTTCCCACAAGATCGCATCACTGATCATCGTATTGGCTATAGCCGAAGCAACATCCCTGGCGCCTTGAATGGTGAAATCGATGACCTCATTGAGGCGCTTCAAAATTACGAACAGCAGTTAATCCATAATGAAAATAGCTGATTGGCTCACTCGAAGTACTCGAGACCTATCGATCTTAGGAATAGAATCTGCACGACTCGATAGCATAATCCTACTAGAATATGTACTTCAAAAAGATCGAGTTCATATTATGAGTCATGGTGATGACTCAATATCAACAACGGAGACCAAATTACTTGCTCAGCTACTCCGTCGGCGCAAGAATAATGAACCTATTGCATACCTCATTGGCACAAAAGAGTTTTATGGGAGAAGCTTTATCGTTTCACCAGATGTCCTCATTCCCCGACCAGAGTCTGAAGATATCATTGAGATTATAAACTCGTTATCGCTCGCATCATCATCCACAGTACTTGATATAGGTACTGGCTCGGGAGTACTCGCGGTAACTGCATCACTTGAATTTCCAAATTTAGATGTTTTTGGGGTTGATATAGACCCTAAAGCTCTTTTAGTTGCGAAAGAAAACAACGACCGACTTCGCGCAAGGGTTACGTTCAGGGTGAGTGATTTACTTTCGAACGCACAAACGGCAGCTGATTGCATTATCGCTAACTTACCCTATGTGGCGCCAGATCAGTCAATCTCCCCATCCGCTACTTTTGAACCTCCCCTCGCCCTATTTGCAGATAATGATGGACTAGACCTAATTTACAAACTTATCGATCAGGTTTCCAAAGGTACGCTAAATCCAAATGGCTTTTTAATTGTAGAGTCAGAGCCAAGACAGCACACCAGGATTCAATCATATGCCGAAGATAGGGGGTTAAACCTCGTGCGAACGACTTACTTCATCCAGCTATTTCAAAAGAACTAGCTAGTTTTTTACGATTACTGCTCAGGTGCTGCCTGCAAGTTAGCATCCAAAGTTATTTCTTTACCATCCCGTATCACACTCAGCTTTACTGAGTCGCCAACGCCTAAGCGGCCCAGAATAGAAGTGAGACTATTTTTTTCATTAATTTTTTCTGATCCAACGCTCACAATTATATCTTTTTCTTTGAGCCCTGCTTTTTCGGCGGGGCTTCCCGAAATTACCACTGATTGACCACTTTGAGGTTCGAGATACGCACCTCTTTTTACTGGTAGATTATATTGATAGGCATAATCATCGGTAAGTGAAACATACCGAACCCCCAGATAAGGTCGAATAAGCTTACCTTTGGCAAGCACTCCTTTGATCAATCCTTGCACATCGTTTATCGGTATTGCGAATCCGATATTCTCAGCATTTCCGGCTATTGCTGTATTGATTGCGATTACTTCACCGCTGGCATTTACGAGTGGACCACCTGAATTTCCAGGGTTTATCGCTGTATCAGTCTGAAATAAATTCTGGAGTGTTTCATTAGACGTTCCGTTTTCATTTCCTGCTTCTAGACTCCTCCCGAAGCCTGAGATTATGCCGGCCGTAACAGTATTTTGGAATTGCCCTAAAGCGTTTCCTATAGCGACCACTTTATCTCCTACGAGAACCTTGCTTGAATCTGCGAGCTTAACAGGAACGAGTGTTTTCCCTTTTTTATCAGTGATTTTAAGGAATGCAACATCAAGACTATCTGATTCATTAGTCCTTCCAATTACTTCGACCTTATCCAAGGTGGTGCCGTCCGACAAAGTAATACTTACTGTATCGGTTCCAAGCGGTACAACGTGACGATTTGTTATTATAATGCCGTCTGAATTTAGTATAAAACCTGTTCCAGCGCTTTTTTGGTCACCAAATGATTGGCCAAATATGTTTTGCGCTGTGGCTTTCGAAGTAACATTAACCGAGACTACACTTTGTCCAACATTGGTAGCAATTTCATTTATGAGTCTACTTTCGTTAACCACTACTTGTTTTGTAACACTTGATGTTGCGTTACCTGAAAGGGTCGTTTGCGAAGATCCAAATCTGCCACCTACGAAACCAACGAGCAGACACGCAAGCAGAAATAAGCTTCTATCTAGAAATACTTTGCGACTGCTAGCGCCTTTAGTTTTGTATGTAATAAAAGTACTTATTGACGATTTAGTAGATGATTTAATATCAGACATGCACACCCTCCTGCTTTTTAAATACTAAATAGTTTTATCAGCCCAGTCTGAAAATAGTAATGCTATTATTATGACCGATATAACAACGAATATTATTTGCCTTCTAAGGACAATTGACATCCTATCTGTTTTTTCAAGGTAATATATGCCGCCGAAGCCAAATCCGATAACTGTCAGTAATAACGCCGGCTGTGCTACTGCACCGTAAAAAAGTAGCCAGTGACTTAGAACCCATACGAGAGCAGCGCCAAAATACGACCATGCTCCTGCCAAATATCTCGACATTGATTCCTCAAATCCGGCAAAAAAATGTCTCGCTGCGCTATAGCAAATCACCCATGTCAATAGAATAAGTACTACTGATGATGCCTGGCCCCACGCGATGAAGATTGCCGTAAGTCCGAGCGCCTGACTTGCCAGAGCTTGAAGCGTAATTCCAAGCGAACTTGCCATAGGCTTAAGTGTTAAAAGCCAGAATCCATATGCAACTGCCCATAGCAGCTGAACCGACTGCAAATCCGTATGAGTCATGAAGATAAGTACTGATAAACCTACGATAATATCTACAGCGTTAGCCCTAATGTTGGCAGGCCAGTGTCGTGGTTTTACGGAAAACATCCGCCATTTGCTCAGCAATACTAAGCTCACCGCTATCTGCACAAAACCAGTTCGAATAAATATAAATATTAGTGCAGGCAACAAACTTGTTAAGCCTATATGAATTAGATGCGAAAAACCTAGTGCAGGTTTAATTTTAGCCGTAATTTGTCCCATATTGTATATTCTATTATAGCAAAAATACTAAATGTTTGTGAGCTGTTTTATCATCGTTTTTATGTGCATGATTATATAAATTCGAGTATAGTAGGATCATATGCCTCCACAAAATACGACCGACACCGACAATGTAGAATCTCAAGTAAGCGTAGTCTCAAACGAGCAGACGACGGGTATTGTTGACCAAGAAAATCCAGAAGAACAAGATTCCAATAGCAAAAAAGATGGCATAAAAAGTATCCTTTCAACGGTAGCAATTCTTGTAATTGCACCTCTCATTGCACTTAGTCTAACGGCATTCGTATTCCAGTCATACGAAGTTGACGGGCCAAGTATGCAAACCACTTTGCAAAACCATGACAGACTTATTGTCTATAAATTACCTCGCACGATTGCGAAGATCACCGGCCGTCCTTACGTACCCAAACGAACTGATATCATTATATTTAGCAGGAATGATAGCTTAGAATTCGGCTCAGATAAGCCAAGGCAACTTGTCAAACGCGTCATAGCACTCCCTGGCGAGAGAGTTACCGTGAAAAATAGTGTCGTGACAGTCTATAACAATGAACATCCCGAGGGTTTTAAGCCTGATGAAGAAAACAAATATGGGAAAGTTATTACGAATACCTCTGGAGATATAGATCTTACTGTACCTACCGATTCCATTTTCGTATGCGGAGACAACCGACCAAACTCACTAGATTCTCGGGCATTCGGCCCCGTTCCACTTACTGATGTCGTTGGTAAACTGTCACTTCGTGTTTACCCTTTTAAATCGGGTCAATCGTTTTAGCCCTAATCAGGAAATGTACCCGCTATTTTGAGATTGTTGCAATAATTCGTTTTAATTCGGCTTCACTTGTAAATTTAATCTCTAATTTTCCACCTTTGGCAGTTCGGCGAAGGGTAACTGGTGCTCGTAATAGTTTCGTTAACCGTTCGGTCTGAGGAGAAGTTGTAGCAACTTTTTTCTCTGCTACGTCACTCGTTTTTGCCCCTTTTTTATGAGCTACAACGTAGCGCTCTGTTTCTCGAACAGACCATTTTTTTTGCAGTATAAGTTTTAAAAGCTCGATTTTATCGGAATCACTTTTTATACCAAGAATTGCTCTTGCGTGACCTTCTGATATCTTCTCATCCCTTAAAGCTTGCTGGACCCCATCGGGTAGTTGGAGAAGACGGGCACAGTTTTGAACTGTTGCTGATGCCTTTCCAAGCTTTATACCAATAGTGGCATAGTCGAGGCTAAATTGTTGGTGCAAAAACTCAATTGAAGCTGCTTGTTCAAGTGGTGATAAGTTTACCCGCTGTACATTCTCGACGAGAGCAATCTCAAGTCGTTCAAGTTGCTCCGATGATCGCACGATTGCTGGCACACTCTGAAGACCAGCGATTTTTGCTGCGCGCCATCTTCGCTCGCCGGCAATAATATAGAATTTATCACCATTTGGAGTTATCACGATCGGCTGAATAATCCCGTGTTGCTTAATAGATTTTGCTAGGTCATGAAGATTTTCTTCATCAAAATGAACGCGTGGTTGTTCGGGGTTCGCCTGCAACTGCGTTACTGGTATATTTTGAATACGCTTGTCCTCAGAAGACAAGATCGCTGTATCGAAATTCTTTGGTATAAGAGACTCAAATCCTCTTCCTAATTTACTTGCTGACACGACTGTCGATCTCCTTTGCTAAATTCTTATAACTTCTTGCGCCTTTTGACCACTTATCATGCTCAAGAATAGACTTACCAAAACTAGGTGCCTCTGCTAAACGAACGTTCCTGGGAATGATTGTCTTTAGTAGTTTAGTGTCAAAATGCTTTTTCACTTCAGCAACAACTTGTTCAGATAATGATGTCCGGGCGTCGTACATAGTAATCACAATACCTAGGAGCTCGAGCCGGCTATTTAAACCACCGCGAACACGCTGAATAACGTCTAGCAACTGGCCCAGTCCTTCAAGCGCATAATATTCAGCTTGTACCGGAACGAGTACTAAATCTGCTGCAGTAAGTGCGTTTAGACTAAGCAGACCAAGTGAAGGCGGACAATCGATAAGAACATAATCATATTCAATATGCTGCAATGCAGCCTTTAACCGAAATTCTCGCTTATCCTCTGATGCTAAATCCACTTCAGCTGCAGCAAGCTGCGAGTTAGTAGGCATAATATGGACACCCGCTAGTGCAGTCTCCGTAATTAGAGCCGTTGGCTGAATTGTTTCAAATAGCACGTCATATACCGTACAATCCAGATGCTGTTTTTCTATTCCAAGACCGCTGGTAGCGTTCCCTTGCGGGTCTAAATCAACTATTAGTACAGACCGACCGAGCTTAGCGAGATAAGCTGCAAGGTTAATTACGGTCGTCGTTTTACCGACACCACCTTTCTGGTTTAAGACTGCAATTATTTTTCCCATTTTCTTTTCCCTAATGCTTCTAGATTAGCATCTCTAGCCCTCTTTCGCTAGCATTCATTCCTGAGGATTATACAGCTAGCCGGATAATGCTATTGCTTATTATTTATGTCTATTAAAGAAACGCTCCCAGATGGAAGCGTTTCTTATGTGATAGGTGGATGCCTAAGCAATCTTGGTAATTTTGATCACGGTGCTTCGTTGACGGTGACCATGAATCTTGTGTACCCGCTTCTTCGCTTTATAGCGAATCGCGAGGACTTTATCGCCTAGAATTTGTTGTTCTACTATTTCTGCTTGGACCTTAGATCCTGTTACTTCAGGTGTACCAACGGCTACGTTTTCACCATCGATTACCATGAGAGGTACGAAACTAGCCGTTTTTTCATCATCATTCAATAGCTCAACTTCAAGAGTTTGACCTTCGGTTACTAGATATTGTTTACCACCTGTGGCGATAACTGCTTTTTTAGTGTTGCTCATTATGTTCTTTCTTAGAAAAAGTTATACCAATAGATCTTAACAGATAGAGAGGCCGCTGTAAAGAGTCTTAGACTTTGCTCAGAGCTAATGTTAATTCATGCCCATCGACTTTAACTGTCTGAGTGAATTCGTGATTGTTAGCGCCCTGGGTTAGTTTTGTAGCAAGCGTCTCGTGACAAATCTCGACTTTATGTGTCGCAATTGCTGTGGTCACGAGCTCTACGGTAGATGTAAGGTCAAGAGATATTCTATCGTCTACATCTAATTCTGCCTGTTTACGAGCGCTTTGAACCTGGCGGACAATTTCTCTCATTAATCCTTCAAGTCTTAGTTCATCGGTCAAAGATGTGTCAATTTCGGCTTTAATTTCGGCCTCATTGCTACCACCTATATTTGAAATAACTTCTTTGACATTTAGTTCTTCGGCGATGATTTCAATAAGCTCGGGCGCTAAATCATCTACGCCGTAAACGGTAACTTTTTTAAGAGGCTGTCTTACTTTTATACTGGCTGCTGCTCTCTGTGAAAGACCTTGATTTATCAATTCTCTGACCTTTTGCATATGATGTATCGATAGCTCATTTATGTGTCCTACTGTTGGCCAGTCAAGTAAGTGAACGGATTCGCCTCCTGTAAGCTTGTGGTAGAGTTCTTCGGCTAAAAACGGTGTGAATGGAGCAAGCACTATTGAAAGTTGCGTCAGGACGTAGTGTAGTGTCCTGTAGGCGTCTTCTTTGTCGGTCAGCTCATCGCTTTTCCAGAATCTTCGCCGGCTTCGTCTAACATACCAATTACTTGCATCATCAATGAACGGCAAAATTGGTTTCATAGCATTCGGAATATCGTAGATATCCATATGCTTCTCAACTTCAGCTGTAAGCTGATGCACCCTACTAACAATCCACGAGTCTAAAGGATTTCGACAAAGTTCGGTTGGGTCTGAATGTTTTCCGCCCCACTCCCAGCCGTCAACTTCAGCATACATGGTAAAGAAGTCGTACATATTCCATATCATCGACAGTTTTCGTGCAACATCCCCCACTTCCTTATCTTGAAGAGTGAAGTCTTCCCCGTTCAACAATGGGCTTGAACTCAAGAGGAATCGAAGACTATCGGCAGAAAACTTGTCCATGAGTTCATTTGGGTCTGTATAGTTACCGTAGCTTTTACTCATTTTGCGCCCGTCACTTCCGGCCACATTACCAGTTACAATAACGTTCTTAAAGGAGTTTCCTCCAAAAAGAGCCACGCTCATTGAGTGCATATAATAAAACCATGCTCGAACTTGCCCGATATATTCAACAATAAAATCACCGGGATAGTTTTGCTCGAACTTCTCTTTATTCTCAAATGGATAGTGGAATTGTGCGAAAGGCATACTTCCCGCTTCGAACCAACTATCCATAACCTTGTCTATTCTTGTGTATCGGATACCGTCAATTTCAAAGGTTATATCATCAACCCAAGGGCGATGGTAATCATCTAATTCCTTACCTGATAATTCCTTGAGTTCAGCATAACTTCCGACTACCTTCACATGAGTGTTACCTTCTTTATCGTCTCCCTTCCAGACGGGCATTGCAGTCGCCCAGAAACGATCGCGGGAAATGTTCCAATCTGGAGCCTGCTCGATTGTTTTAGTAAACCGGCCATTTTTTACATGTTCAGGAAACCAGTTGATATCGCCGTTCTGCTCAAGCATAGTCGAACGTTGCGAATCGATATCCATAAACCAACTTGGATGAGCTCGATACATCAGCCGTGTTCCACAACGGTGACAATGTGGGTAGCTATGACGATAGTATTCGATCTTCCAAACGATACCTCGTTCTTTGAGTTCTTTTGCTATCGGTTTATTTACTTCCCAGACATTTTGACCCTGCCAATCACCCTCAGTGTATTCACCATTTGCATCAAGAACATGCACGACAGGTATATTTTTTTCTTGAGCAAGAGCGAAATCTTCTTCCCCGTATGCTGGCGCAAGATGCACGATGCCTGTACCACTTTCAGTGGTAACATAGTCGGCATGCCAAACGCTATGAGCTTTTTCGCCACGATCATCAAATAACGGTTCGTAATCTATATGGAGAAGGTCTAACCCCTTAAATTCTTCGATAATTGTATAGTCAAGTGGTTGATGTTTTTCATCCTGAAACACTGCTTCTACACAGTCTTTAGCAAGAATTAGCCATTCACCAGCATATTCTACTTTCGCGTACGTTAAATCTTTATTGATTGCCACAGCAGTGTTTGCCAATAACGTCCAAGGAGTTGTTGTCCAAGCCAACAAATATGTCTTCGGGGTAGATTCGATTTCTTTTTTAGTCTTCTCAACTTCTTCATCCGACATACCCAAAGTAAGATCTTCCTGGTCCATATCACTGTCATCCGATAGTCTAAACTTCACGTAGACGCTTGGATCAGTAACATCCTGGTACGCTCCGGCATCCATGGTGACTTCTGCTTTGCTAAGAGGAGTGGCATCAAGCGTGCAATACATAAGCACCTTTTCACCCTCGTATATTTTGCCTTTTTCATATAGTTCCTTAAAAGCCCACCACACAGACTCCATGTAGTCTTTGTCCATAGTCTTATAAGCGCCTTTGAAGTCGACCCATCGCCCTATTCGATCGACAGTATCTTCCCATTCACTGCTGGTCTGAACCATGTTTTCTCGACAAGCAATAATATATTTTTCAATGCCATATTCAAGAACTTCCTCACGGCTGTGAATCCCCAATTTCTTCTCTGTAAATCGCTCTGCTGGCAGACCATGACAGTCCCATCCCCAAACACGCTCAACTCGTTTGCCTTTCATCGTTTGGTACCGTGGCACTACGTCTTTGACAATAGAGCTTAAGAGCGTGCCATGATGAGGTGAACCACTAATAAAGGGAGGACCATCATAGAACACATAGGCGTTGTCTTTCGGCCGATTTTCAACCGACTTTTCAAATGTCTTATTCTTTTTCCACTGGGCAACCCAGTCCTTTTCGTACTCGAGAGCTCGTCGTCTTGTTCCTGATTTAAATTTCATACAATCTCCTTACAATAGAAAAATCACTTCTTTTAGCTGCCAGATCCCGGGGTGGGAGGTACCATCTGGCTTCCAAAAGAAGTGATTCTTTTAGCACTTATTTGTCGCTATTACGGGCTGCCCGGCTGATTCTACTTTGAAAATCATTTCTTTCAGCTGCTTCACGATTGATTGTCGCTTATCTGTATTACAGAACGCATTTGTAATTTTTACTATACTCTAAGCGAGCTACTCCTGCAAGATACCTCAGAAAGACGATCGCTAGTCCTGGATGTAGTACATGAGCTCATTCATAAGCGGCAGTACCGGGCCCTGCCATGATCGAAGTATTTCCCCGCTGCTACTTATCGCCAATATTGCGGGGTACCGAACAATGTCATACAGTGATGCTGCAGCCGCACCGTCCCGTGACTCTAAGCTTATAAGCTCTAATTCGTGTGATGTTTGTCGAGCGAAATCTCGGGCAAAATCTTCTACATTACGGGCATGTTCAGAAACTGGATGATATAGGATTATGACTTTCATTAGTATTATTCTAACGCTTTTCTATCTGCTCCCAAAACCCATATTCAAAAACACCCCTCAGGCGGATTCCTTCAGGGTGTTTTGATTCACTATTGCAGTGACAATGGGTTAGCTACAGCCAGTCGTACTTCCACAAGAAGTACAAACATAGCAAGAACCCGATCGTTGCGTTTGATTTCCGCAACTATAGCAAAGTGGTGCAGTATCATCGCTAGACTTTTTACGAGCCGTAACTGGAGCCTCTTCGGTCACAGGGGCTACTTCACTCTGTTGCGATGCCTGAGTTGGCTGGTCGTCGGTAGTTTGCTCAACCAACAGACTTGTCTGCATGTCCGGCATATCGTCAAGTGATGCAAGACCGAGTTCTAAACGATCGTCAAATGACAGATAGTCCAATGCCAATCGACGGATAATGTAATCAGTTATTGAACTGGCAGTTCTGATCTCTACGTCATCTGTGATACCTGCAGGAGCAAAACTTGTCCCTCGAAGTGTCTTAACGTA
Source organism: uncultured Candidatus Saccharibacteria bacterium (assembly GCA_964494545.1). GTDB lineage: Bacteria > Patescibacteriota > Saccharimonadia > Saccharimonadales > AWTP1-31 > JAPLYT01. The sequence continues at coordinate 23,257 of CAZBRN010000001.1, forward strand.
GCTCTTAAGTGGAACACCGTACTGCAAGCCATGGCTAACGCTAATTGCGAAAGAATCCATAAGTCCAGACAATGTTGACCCCTGCTTGGAAACGTTGATGAACAATTCGCCCGGAGTGCCATCTTCGTATTCACTCACCGTAAAGAATCCGCTCAAGTCAGCTATATGGAACTTATAGGTGCTACTCTTGCGTCGTTTAGGAAGTAATCGTCGTACGGTGCCTTTAACAATTATTTTATCTTCGATAGTAGATGCTAGAGCTTTTTCCTCTGAACCGGCTTTTTTAGCCATACTAAGTGGTTGACCGACTTTACAGTTATCGCGGTAGACGGCAACTGCCTTAAGCCCTAATTTCCAGGCATCAATATGTAGCTGTTCGATATCTTCGACTGTTGCATCTTCCGGCATGTTGACCGTCTTGCTGATTGCACCCGATAAGAACGGCTGAACTGCTGACATCATCTTAACGTGGCCAAGATAATGGATGGAGTTGTCACCCATAGAGCAAGCGAATACTGAACGATGTTCTGGTTTCAAATGAGGCGCCCCAGTGATTGTCTTTTCGACGTCTATATAGGCGATAATTTCGTCATTCTGTTTCTTGGTATATCCAAGTGCGGTCAATGCTCGAGGGACCGTCTGGTTAACGATGTGCATCGTACCACCACCGACTAATTTTTTAACCTTAACGAGCCCGAGATCAGGTTCAATACCAGTAGTGTCACAGTCCATCATAAGCCCAATTGTACCTGTAGGTGCGAGTACACTTGCCTGTGAGTTACGAACACCGTATAGCTGGCCAAGCTCAACTGCTTCATCCCACGAGGATGCAGCAGCACTCAACAAATCTTCGGCGACGAGGCTAGCATCAATGTCTGAAACAGCTTTTCGATGCTTCTTAAGAACCCTAGTAACACCTTCCTGATCTTTATGGAATCCAGCGAACGGTCCGACTCGTCGTGCCATTCGTGCGCTTGTAGCATAGGCGTGACCTGTCATAAGGGCGGTGATAGCAGCAGCTTGAGCGCGACCCTCATCAGAATCATACGGAAGCCCTTGAGCCATCAGAAGCGCTCCAAGGTTTGCATAGCCAAGTCCAAGTTCACGATATGCTCGAGCGTTTTTATTGATGTTTTCAGTAGGATACTCGGAATATCCGACGAGAATTTCCTGTGCAGTAAACATTAGTTCAACCGTATGCTTGAATGCTTCGATATCAAAGCTAAAATCATCATTCAAGTATTTCAAAAGGTTAATGCTAGAGAGGTTACATGCGGAGTTATCGAGGTGCATGTATTCACTGCATGGATTTGACCCGTTTATCCGACCAGCATTTGGTGTAGTGTGCCAATCATTAATTGTTGTATCAAATTGCATACCAGGATCAGCACATTCCCATGCTGCTTCTGCGAATTGTCGGAATAAATCGCGAGCCTTCATGGTTTTTACTACCTCACCGGTTGTGACTGCTTTCAAATCCCAGTCAGCATCATTTTCTACGGCAATCATGAAGTCATCAGATACGCGCATTGAGTTATTTGCATTCTGGTATTGCACAGAGAAAGAATCTTTTCCATCTAAGCTCATATCAAATCCAAATTCTTGGAGTGCTCGAGCTTTACGCTCTTCAATAGCCTTACACCAGATAAATTCAACAATGTCCGGGTGGTCTGAATTGAGAATTACCATTTTTGCGGCCCTTCGGGTCTTTCCACCACTCTTGATCGCTCCTGCTGATGCATCGGCGCCTCTCATGAAACTAAGCGGGCCAGAAGCTGTACCGGCACTTTTACCAAGCTTTTCAACAGATGACCGAATATTACTTAGGTTGATACCAGAGCCAGAACCGCCCTTGAATATCATTCCCTCTTCTTTATACCAATTTAAGATAGCCGGCATCGTATCTTCTGCAGCCAAGATAAAGCATGCGCTCGCTTGCTGAGCACGACTAGGTACGCCGATGTTAAACCATACTGGAGAGTTAAATGCTGCTCGTTGGGTGGCTAATACGTATTTTAGTTCTTGCGTGAAGTCTTCAACTTCTTCGGCACTTTCAAAATAACCTTCCTGCAAACCTTGTCTAGCAACGGTGTCAACGACTCTATCGATAAGGTGTCGTAATGAGGATTCGCGGCTTTTTGTACCAGGCGTACCGGTGAAGTACTTTTGGGCGACAATATTAATTGCGTTCAACGACCAGCCTTCTGGAAATTCAACGTCTTTTTGTTCAAAAACCGGCTTACCGATCATTGGATTTACGATAATAGAATCAGTTTTGATCCATTTCAGTGCATCGTAACCTTTAGTTTTTGGCTGAGTGAACAGCCTCCTGCGACCCAGGATTGTCGTTTGTCCCATAATAGTACCCTCACTATTTAGTTATATTTGTTGTTTTTGTTAGAGTTTGCAACGATCGTATGCTCTCACCATACGCTTGCCTGGCCCCCCGCTACCCTCTAATACATGGTCGATTATACATGCTTAAGAACACAGTGGGGAGCCGTCAAAATAACTACGTATTATTTTTGACGATCTCTGTTTTTTTGGTCTCTTATTTGAGAAAGTTCTTTTTCAAATCCAGCTATATCTTTGAATCGCCTATACACGCTAGCGAAACGAACGTACGCAACTTCATCTAACTGTGCAAGCTTGTCCATGACAAGCTGACCAATTTTGGAAGTAGGAACTTCTGAATCACTGCAGTTATACAACTCATGTTCGACTTCTGAGACTAATCGCTCAAGGTCAAAACTTGCTACAGCTGTCTTTTCGCATGCTCTGTATAGCCCAGCCAAAAGTTTATCTCTGTTAAAAATCTCACGTATGCCATTGTTTTTTACCACTATAAGTTGAGGTCTTTCGATCCGCTCATAGGTAGTAAAACGATAACTACATTTAAGACATGCTCTTCTTCTACGAATTGCTTCGCCGTCAGATACATCTCTAGATTCAATTACTTTTGTCTCGACTTGTTGGCATTGACTACACTTCATGCTCTAAACTCTCTCATATTCAACCTCAATGTACAATGGCACTGATACATAATAATATATATAGCGTCTATGCTTACTATCATAGCTATAGCTATAGCGTAATGCAAGCATAATCTTGGTGTAATATTTAGTACGCTAAAGCCCACATAACGGGCGCGTCATCTCAAGAAGATTGGTCGTCTTTATTTGATCGTCTATTCTTAAGTCGTCGTAAAAATGAAGGTTTTTCGAGTTCATCTTCTTCGATTGCAGGTTGATTGTCTGACTCATCGTTATTTTCTTCATCGTCGTGATCAATAGACCAAATATTAGGTATTGCGGGCTCACTATGAAAATCGTGACTTTCACTATTCTCACTTGCTGGCTCGTTAAGGTTCATGTCAATATTCGAAACGTCTTCAGACTCAACATTCTTTTGAGAAGAATCTGTTTGTTTTGCATTATCTAATGCTACTTTCTGCGTCTGTTTCGTGAAGTATGTAGCGTCAAATCCGGTAGCGACGACGGTTACGATAAGTTCGCCGACGATATCAGGGTTGATAGTTGCACCAAAAATAATATTGGCATCTGGATCGGCGGCAGCTGTTATAGTCTCAGCGGCGGTGTTAATTTCGTGCATCGAAATATCATTACCACCAATAATATTAAATAGAACTCCACGAGCCCCATCTATAGATACTTCAAGTAGTGGAGATTCAATTGCTTGCTGAGCGGCTTGAATGGCGCGGTTATCGCCACTTGCTCGTCCAATACCCATTAATGCCGTCCCGGCATTGCTCATTACTGTTTTAACATCTGCGAAGTCAAGGTTAATAAGACCATGAACGGTAATGAGGTCAGATATTCCTTGAACACCCTGCCGGAGAACATCATCAGCTACTTTAAAAGCTTCTAAAAGTGGTGTCTGTCTATCGATCGTTTGAAGAAGTCTGTCGTTCGGGATGATGATTAGGGTGTCGACACTTCCTCGCAGATTATCAATAGCTGTTTCTGCATTTTTTCGTCTTCGTTCACCTTCAAATGCGAATGGTTTTGTAGCAAAAGCAACGACTAGAATATCGAGTTCTTTAGCTACTTCGGCTACGATATGACCAGCGCCACTTCCCGTTCCGCCTCCCGCACCAAGCGTTATAAATACCATATCGGCACCTTCAATGGCTTTCTTTATATCATCACGAGACTCTATAGCCGCTTTTTCACCAATACTCGGGTCTGCGCCTGCGCCCAAACCTCTAGTTGTGTCTTTTCCTATGTGTATTTTGGTGGATGCCTTAGAGAAATGAAGAGCTTGAGCATCTGTATTGACGACGATAAATTCTACGCCATCTACGCCAGATTCAATCATACGATTAACCGCCGCACCACCGGCACCACCGACTCCAACGACTTTAATTCTTGCAAATGTTTCTATGACGGGAGCGACTTGTGGCATTGTATATTCCTTGAACTCATTCTTTATTACATCAAAAGTATACTTCAATATACCAAGTCTATCAATGAACAACTAATGAATGCCGGAAATATTTTTATAAAATATAAGGGCTAATAATTGTATGCGAGTTACTTACGAAAACGTTTCATCATACTATCGAATAGACCCGAGATATCTAGTACCGATTTGTTCAGATTTTCTGGCTCGTTTGCACCACCTAAAAGCATATCTAGCTGCATTAAGCCAACTGCACTAAAAGATGATGGATCCTGAATTGAGTCCATTATTCCTGCGATGGGTTGCAATTTCCCTATTCGAGCAGCAAGTTCAAGTTTATCTTTCGCAAAATCTGCTAATCCAGGTATTTTCGCTGTACCACCCACTATGACGACACCACCAGGGAGTTTACGTGATCGCTGAATCCTTTTTAGTTCTTTATCTACATACTCAAGCAATTCCTCAACACGAGCCTCAATTATCATGTGTACTTCTTCAGCATCAAATTCATGCCTGTTTTTCTGAACTATTACCGATATAGGTCCATTTTTCGAAAACTTACCCAGTCCTCCGTGTTGTATTTTAACTGCTTCTGCAATATCGAGATCTGTTTTAAGCCCGATTGCTAAATCGTTTGTTATATTCATACCACCAATAGGCAGAACAGCAACGTGTTGCACTTCACCCTCTTCGAGAACGCACAGATTCGTGGTTCCTTGGCCAATATCAATGAGGACTGTACCTGATTCTTTTTGTTGTCGAGTTAAGACAACTTCTGCGGCAGCAAGGCTTGATATCGTATGATGAGATGCTCGCACGTTTGCTTTTTCAAGCACCATGTCTAGATTACGAAGTGCCGGGCTGGAGGCTGTAACAATATGAGTATCAACTTCGAGCCGAACACCCTGCATACCAACCGGATCCTTTATATTATCGTGGCCGTCTAAGCGATAGTTCTTGGCAAATACCTGTATAATCTCACGATTTGGAGGAAGTTTTACTATCGTTGCTGCTTCTTCTACTCTCAATCGGTCTTCTACTGTAATTTCACGATTACCTGCACTTATAGCAATCACACCCCGAGAATTAGTCCCAAACACCTGCGCCCCATTGACATTGATAGTTGCTGAACCAACATGCACGCCCGAAACTCTCTCAGCTTCTGTTATTGCTTGAATTATCGAATCAACTACATCATCTATTCGCACTACCACGCCTTTTCTCATACCAGTATTTGGCGCGCTACCAAAACCGATCACCGAGAGAATACTCGTTTCTTCTTGATTCTCTACTGAACCAATGACACAGCGTACGGTACCGCTGCCAATATCAATTCCTATATAGTATTGTGAGTTTTGTTCACGCATAGTAGAAAGTATACCGCTTGTGTATTGTACTCACAAGAATTCTATTATTTTGTGAGGATTTCGTAGCCATCATCAGTGATCAAAATTGTGTGTTCAAAATGAGCAGAATCAGATCTATCTTTTGTTCGTATAGTCCAACCATCATTATCAGTAATTACTCCATACCCACCTATTGTTGCCATAGGTTCGATTGCGATAGTCATACCAGCTTGTAGGGTCATCCCCATACCCGCTCTGCCATAGTTCGGGATGTTTGGTTCTTCGTGTAATTCATGCCCAACCCCGTGGCCTACAAGGTCACGGACGATACCATAATGATGTTTATTTAACACTTTTTCGATCGCATTAGATATAGTCCCGACTCTCACCCCATCACGAAGTGTTTCGATTCCAGCAAGTAATGATTCTTCGGTCACAGACACTAGTTTAGATCGAGCAGATTTATTTGTTGTCCCAACGACAACACTTATTGCTGCATCAGTGATCATTCCATCATACTTAACACCAAAGTCCATACTCACTATATCGCCCTCTTGTATGATTTTTGTCCTTTGTGGGATACCGTGAACCACCTCGTCATTCAGGGAGATACATAGAACATCAGGGAATCCGTACATGCCCAAGAATGCTGGTTTCCCACCGATTTTAGTTAATTCTGCGCCAGCAATATCTGCCACATCTTTTGTACTCATCCCGGCTACGACCGAAGCTCTGAGGTGACGTAAGACATGCCCTAGCCTTTTACCACTCTCACGCATAGCTTCAATTTCGCTTTTAGTTTTTACTCTTGTGAGCATCGTTACGCCTTATCTGTCTTCAGTGCTGATAATATTGCAGCTTGTACTTCTTTAATTGGTTTAGACCCGTCAATATCGTGTATGGGGATCCCAGCTTCAGTAAAATGCTTAAGAATTGGTTTTGCTGCTTGTTCGTACTCGCTTAACCTCTCGGCAATAGCAGTTAGTGTGTCATCTGGCCGACCTCGAGACAATAACCTTTCGTGAACTGCTTCTTTCGACACAACGAGGTGTATCACGGCAGTAGCATGGAGTTGTCCGTGTTTAACTTGGCCGATAAGCCAATCAGCTTGCGCAGTTGTCCTCGGGAAACCGTCCAAAATAAATTCTTTGCTTGGATCAATTATGGTAAAGATACGCTGCACCAGCGTAATGATCTCATTATCTGAGAGTAGTTTGCCTGCTATCATATCTTTTCGGCGATCGCCTGAAACTAACATACGCAAAAATTCTCCTGTCGATAACCATGGCAGAGCCAACTCGTCTGCCAAAATTCTACCTTGAACACTCTTGCCGGAGCCTGCTACTCCCATAAATATAATCATTGCTGAATCCTATTTTTTACCAGTTTCGCTATCACTGCGCTATCCGCGGTAGCTCCACATGCATTTTTTACAGCACCAATAATCTGACCGAAGTCTTTTATTGAAACTTCACTCCGTCTTTTAAACTCTGCTTCAACATATACTTCTATATCAGCCTCGGTCATTTGCTCTGGAAGATACCTATCGATAACCATCTTCTCCATTTCCTCCGCTTCAGCCATTGCTACGTTTCCACCCTGACGATACAGCTGGGCGCTTTCGATTCGCTTCTTTGACTCTTTTTGCATAAGACTTATTACCGCTTCATTAGCGAGACCTTTTTCACGCTCACCTGCAGCTACTTCCGCATACAAAATCACGCTCTTTAATCCCCTTAATGTCGTAACAAGTACTTTGTCGCCCGTCAACATAGCTTTTTTTATGTCAGACTCTAATTGTTGTTTAATATCCATATACGGGTAGTGTAACAGATGATACGGGTTTTTTCATCTATCTAGCCGAGGTACGAATAAAATTAAAAACCCAGTGGGTACTGGGTTTTTAGCTGTATGCTTAAAATATTATTTTATGCCTAGTTTGAGTTTTTGCACTTTTACTGCTTTTCGTTCTTTGCGAACAATAGCCTTTTTTCGTCTTTCAGTTTTGCTGATCGGCTTTTCGAAATACTGTGCCTGCTTGGCGATAGCGAGAGCGCCAGATTGTTGCACTTTTCGGTTAAAGCGACGTAATAGGTTTTCGAACGATTCTTTTGAATCTTTGCGTGTTACTTGAATCATAGATGAAATTATACGCTAACAGGGAGAATTCTGCAAGCATTTTGGTTTTTAATGGCTATTGGCCAGTCTTTTTCTGGTTCAAGCGTTGAGATTTTAAGACAATACTTTGCAATTCTTTAAAGATAGCAAAATGCTTGTTCGTGTGATAAATTTTTGTATTTCCCTGTTTTTCAGAAATTAAAAATCCGATTTTCTCTAAACGTTTTAATTCACGCTGAATATTACCGGCATCTTCCTTGATTAACTTTGCCAAACCACGAACATGCGTTTTAAAATCCGGGTACTTGGCGTACACGACAATGATTTTCCGGCGAACTCTTGAGGTTATAAATACATCTAACATAAGCGTCTATATTGTTATTCAAACAACGTAGTAGAAAGTATATATGCTCTTATGTAAGATTTCAAGTTATCCACGGTTTTATCTATATAATAGCATTGTGAAGTACTATCAAGCACACGTAACAAACAACGCATACCATGGGAAAGAGCCGCTCACCTATAGTAGTATCGACACTTTTGAGACGGGAAGTATTGTGCTAGTCCCCTTAAAGAATATTTTTTCACCGGCGATTGTGGTTAAAGAAGTAGCAAAACCTCACTTCGCTACTAAAAACATTGTCCGGAAACTCGTACCGTTACCGCTACCAAAAGCCTGTCTTCTCTTACTAGATTGGCTACAAACGTACTACCCATCACCTTCGAGTATTGCTTCAGCGTTATTTGTGCCATCTGGTTTACTGCCTACAAAGTTGAATGTACCAGAACCAAATGAACGACGCAGTACTGGCCAAATTGAGACACTCCCTCCTCTGTCAAAAGAACAGAATGCAGTCTTGAATCAGATCAGACATTCCAAAAATCAAACATACATGCTACACGGAGAAACAGGCTCAGGCAAAACTCGTGTATACGCCGAACTTGCAATTGAAGCCATAGATTCAGGTTCAAATGTAATAATTCTCACCCCCGAAATTGGCTTAACGCCCCAGATGCTATTAAACCTTCAACGGAGTATTACAGCACCAATAATCGTGCTTCATTCAAATCTAACCCAAAAAGACCGAAGAACGATATGGCTACAAATACTTTCTGCCGACGAGCCGCTCGTTATAGTTGGTCCACGATCTGCCTTGTTTGCGCCCCTTTCAAATGTCGGATTGATCGTATTAGATGAGTTTCATGATCATGCGTACAAACAAGAGCAAAGTCCCTATTATTCGAGTATCCGAGTTGCCTCTATGCTCGCAAGCATTCATGGAGCAAGATTAATTCTTGGGTCAGCAACTCCTTCAATTGCCGAATACTACATTGCAAAGCAAAAAAATATACCAATTCTACGAATGAAGCAGCTCGCGAGTGGCAAGAGAGCCGATACGCGTATCAAAGTCATTAATTCTAGAGACAAAAAGGCATATAATCTTAATCCGTATCTTTCAGATGAATTAATCACTTCTATCGAGCAAGCACTTGGAAGGCATGAACAATCACTTGTTTTCTTGAACAGGAGAGGAACGGCACGATTGGTTTTGTGCCAAGATTGCGACTGGCATGCACTTTGTCCGTCATGTGATTTACCCCTAACATATCACGGTGACACACATACAATGCGCTGCCATACTTGCGGCTTCAAACAACCGTCAGTCGTAAACTGCCCTGCTTGCGGAAGCTCTGAGATCATCTTTCGAAGTATTGGTACGAAATCAATAGCCCAGCAACTTAGTAAAATATTTCCCGATGCAGTCATTAAGAGATTCGATACTGATAATACAAAAATCGAACGTTTTGATCAGAATTACCAGTCGGTAGCCGATGGGAAGGTAGAAATAATAGTCGGAACCCAAATGCTCGTCAAAGGGCTTGATCTTCCCAAACTCAGCGTCGTGGGAGTAGTAGCTGCAGATAGTAGTCTTTATTTCCCCGATTACACTGCCGAGGAGCAGACATATCAAATCCTATCTCAGGTTATCGGACGTGTAGGTCGCGGCCATACCGGTGGGACGGTAATAGTCCAAACCTATGCTCCTAATGGAGCAGCGCAAATGGCCGCACTTCAAAAAAACTGGTCACTATTCTATGATCAACAAATTTTAGAGCGACAGCAATATATGTTCCCGCCATTTTGCCATCTACTCAAACTGACATGTGCACGAAAAACACAAAAAAGCGCAATCTTAGCATCAAATACGCTTACAAAATATCTAAAATCCCTCACAATTCGCGCAGAGATTATCGGCCCAACACCACGCTTCAACGAAAAGGCTGCAGGCTCATTCAATTGGCAAGTAATCGTTAAGTCTAAGCAGCGTACAGATCTAGTAAAAATTCTTGCTTCACTCCCTTCTGGCTGGAGCTACGATATCGATCCGACTAATCTCCTGTAAGTTCATACAAAAGGCTATCTCGCCTCTGCTGAGTCATCTGTTATACTGTACTGATATGGCTAAAGATAAAGATTCGATCATCACACTTCCTCACCCCCATTTACGACAACGTTCAAAGCGAGTCGGTATCATTACTGATGCTACCCGAAAGATTATTAATGACATGGAACTTGCAGTTATCGATTGGGATAAAAGTCGAGATCACGAAGTTACCGTTGCTCTTGCAGCGATTCAGATAGATGAATTACTTCGCATCGTAATCGTGCGTGATGATTTTGACCATGGCACACCTGCAAAATACACTCCTCTTATTAACCCAGAAATAACTAAATACGAAGGTAAGATTGAGTTTGACTATGAAGGTTGTCTTAGTATTAGATCTGTTTACGGATATGTTCCCCGTTATTCAAAAATACGCGTCAAAGCACTTGACCTTGAGGGGAAAGAGATACGATTCAATGCAACAGGGTTTCTAAGCAGAGTTATCCAACACGAAGTAGATCACACAAATGGCAAATTATTTGTAGATCACATCAAAGATGAGCCCGACGCATTTTACGAATTAACAGATAAAGGCGAGCTTGAGGCGCTAGACTATGAATCAAAAATCAAAAACAGTCGTATTCTTTGGCAATGAACAACTAGC
>CAZBRN010000002.1:0-32430 GCA_964494545.1 uncultured Candidatus Saccharibacteria bacterium
ACTGGATAGATAATTATCCTGGATTCCCCAAAGGCATTGCAGGACTTGAGCTAGCCGACAATTTACGCCTCCAAGCAGAACGGTTCGGTGCCGTTATTGAACTTGGTGAAGTGCTTTCAATCTCGGACAAAGGTGACCACAAACTGCTCGAAACTACCAGCGGAGATATAAAGGCCAAGGCTGTTCTCATTGCTACGGGTAGTGATTATAAGAAGCTCGGTGTTCCCGGTGAAGCAGAATACTTTGCTCGCGGCGTCCATTATTGTGCGACATGCGATGGTGCCTTTTACCGTGATAAGAAACTCGTGGTTGTTGGTGGTGGAAATTCGGCAGTGCAAGAAGCTATATTCCTTACCCGCTACGCAAGTCATATAGACTTGCTTGTTCGGGGTGATTCGATGCGCGCTTCTGAAGTACTCCAGCACGAGCTTAAAGAACACAAAGATAAAATCACGGTTCACTTGAACGCAAGTACTGACGAAATAGTTGCAAAAGATAGTATTGTTACGCATGTTGTCAGTACCGATGCAAAAACTGGTAAAAAGAATAACATCATCACCGACGGCGTGTTTATATTTATTGGATTACTCCCAAATACTGGCTTCCTTAAAGACTCGAAGATCACACTTGATGATATTGGACTCATCAAAACTGACGGTAAGCTTGAAACAAACATGCCTGGAGTTTTTGCGGCAGGTGATGTTCGCAGTGGAGCCACTATGCAAATAGCAAGTGCAACTGGCGAAGGCGCAACTGCTGCTCTCATGATCCGTGAATACCTTCACGACCAGAAATAGGCTATTTATAGCCAGGGAAGTAATCGGTGACTATTTGATGTCGCTTCGTGCCAAGTACTATAAAGTCTTTTGAAAGTCTTTCAGCCATTGGTTCAGGGCCTGCAATATATAGTTGTTTGTTTTCGATTCCATCGCACAATTCTGAGATAATTTCAGCGGTTAGCTTTTCTGTGGCAGTGTAAGGAACAAATTGAATAAATGGCTGATTAAGAATATCTTTGAACAGTAGGTCGCTCGATTGGTGTGCACTATATACCAGTTGAATTATCCTTGATTGACCGCTGTCTATAAGCCACTTAATCATCGAGCGGTACGGAGTAATGCCAATACCCCCTGCAATCAGTAGTAGCGGAATATCTTCAGCTTTTGGTAATACAAAGTCACCCATTGCCTCGCTGCATTCTACCGTGTCTCCTACCTTCAAGTGTTGCAGGTTCTTTTTAAATGTACTCTGCGCCGATACGTCGTGCTTGGTAGTTATCGAAAGATATTTTTCGGTAGGTGATGATGAAAGCGTAAACCAGCGTCGAATACCTCTACTATCAGGGTCATTATGGTGAATCGTGAGTTCAATAAATTGGCCAGCAATATACCGCAGTGGCCGTTCTGGCGTAAATGAATACGTTACTATTTGGGGTGTCTGATTAAAAATGCGGGATAGGGTTAATTTCATACTGAAATGCCACGTTTCTTCCCGTCACGAAGATGTTGCATTCGTTCAGGGTTATTCGTTGTAATTGCAATTCTCGGGTATAAAAAGTTGAGGAATGAAGCGAGCCATGATTTATTGACAGTAAAAACTGCAATTTCAAACTTGTGTCGTCGCGCTAGCCAATAAGTGAGCGGATTGAGTGTCCAGAAATTAAAATCAATACCATCAAAGTTATATGTACGGGCAGCATTAATGGCATCAAATGGGTTTCGATGTTCGAGAACATACGTTTTTATTTTTGGACTTAGCTTTTTAAACTTTGATAATTCAGAATGATTAAATGAAATGACACTGCAACGCTTGAGGGAGTGTTTCTTTATATATTCGCTGAGCGGTTGGGCCCATGAATCACTTTTGCCTTCAATGAATAGATATGTGCTGCCCGATAATCTAACGGCTTGATCAAGCGTAGGCACAGAAATGCCCTCAGGTGAACGTATCTTACTAACCTCATGAGAGTGCATATCATTGACTCGACGATCTACCCCATGTGTCCGCATGGTAGTTGCATCGTGAGACAATACAAGCTCACCGTCGGCAGTACAACGTATATCAAACTCAATAGCATCAACACCGGCTTTAATGCCAGCTTGGATAGCTTCAAGTGAGTTTTCTGGGGCAAGACCAGCCGCTCCCCGATGTCCTATAATTTTCATACTTATGTCTAGTGTAACAAAATTCCTGACGTTCACCGTAAAATAAGGTATTATTACATATGAAAATAAGGAGAACATATGTCAGATTTTAACGTGATTCTTGACGCAGGCTCAGTAGACGACGGGACAATCAATACAGTAATAGAAATCGGAATGGGATCTAAACTCAAGATTGAGTGGAATCGCAAAAAAGCGATTTTTGAACTCGACCGTGTAGAACCAGCGATTTTTGCGAAACCATGTAACTACGGGTTTATCCCTCAAACACTTGATGAAGATGGAGATGAACTCGATGTCCTTTTGATCTGCGACGAACCAATCCCTACCGGAGTAGTCGTATCATCAAATATTATTGGAATAATGAATTTTGAAGATGACGGTGAAATGGATCATAAGGTAGTTGCTGTGCCTGCTGATGACCGAAACAGTGGTGATGCAATCAAATCACTCGAAGACCTGCCAGCTCAATGGCTCAAACAAGTTGAACATCACTTTAACCATTACAAAGACCTTAAGAAGCCAGGTAGTACAAAGGTTCTCGGATGGGGTTCTATAGATGATGCCAAAGCAACCATAAAAGAATGCCAAACTCGCTGGACCAAAGAATCCTAAGTATATGAGTAGTTATCCAGCTGAACACTGGTTGAAAAAAATACGTGATTATTCCGAGAAGGAGTGGGCACACATGCCTACTCCGTTCTCCAAAGATGTTCTTAAGTATATTGGGAAGAACAGTAGAATACTGGAGCTTGGAACCGGCACTGGACAAGATGCTATTTGGTTCTCAAGTCAAGGCATGAATGTTACGGCTACAGATGCCCAAGATACATTTTTTAGTGCCATAGAAGAAAAAGCTAACAATCAAAAACTCACGCTTGCTCTAAAAATCCAAAATGTAACTGATACATTTGATTTCAAGGATAATGAATTCGATCTAGTTTACGCACACTTGGTGATTCACTATTTTGATGACGACGAAATGACTCAAATTGTTACCGAAATACAAAGAGTTTTAAAACCGAATGGTATTGTTGCAGTGCTCGTAAACTCTACCAAGGATCCAGAGTACTCTTCAGAACTTGCTACAAATGGCATCATCACTAACGGTAATGTAAAAAAACGATATTTCTCCGTTGAGACATTAGAGCAACAATTTGGTAATTTCACCACATTACTCCTCGACGATAAAGGAAATACTGTTAAAGATGATTTGATAGGAAATGGTGGCCTCATAAGATACATCGGACGATCTAATGGATGATGGTAGAAAATATGCAGTACCGTTTGTGGCAACAATTATTGAAAGAACCCATAATGGAGTGCGGCAAGTTCTCATAGGAGTTAGAAATCATACCCATACAGAATCAATCTATAATGGTACGCTGGAATTTGTTGCGGGTACCCTAGATTCTCTCTATGAGAATGTATACGACACTTTATCGCGTGAAGTGTTTGAAGAAACAGGATTGCAAATATCCAAAATTATTAATGACTCGCAAAAAGTTCCCATCTCACCGCATAAGATAGACAAGGTATTTGGATTTAGGCCATTTTGCTGTACGCAGCAGCTTAAAGATGGACGACCATGGGTAGGTTTTATTTTTAGGTGCGAGGTGAAGCCTGGCAAGCTCATATCGCAAGATGGCGAGAATCAAGATCTTCGGTGGATGGACATCAAAGAATTTAAAAACATATACACAACAATCCCTGAAAAAATTTTTTCACTAGAGTACCCGGCATGGCAATACTACTTCGATGAAATTACTGTTTGAAATTGCGTAAGCATTGAATTTCGGTTATGCTTCTATGTAGAAATAGTAGCTTTTACATGGGGGGATCATGAAGTCACGGGTAGCAATAAATGGATTCGGAAGAATCGGACGCAACGCTTTTAAAGTTGCGTTTGAGCGGAGCGATATTGAGATAGTTGCCATAAATGACCTGACCGATACTAAAACGTTGGCTCATTTACTCAAGCACGATAGTAACTACGGCACATATCAACATACTGTCACGTTTGACGATAAAAACATCATCGTCAATAAGCAGTCGATCGCTGTAGTTGCAGAAAAAGATCCTGCTGCATTGCCGTGGAAAGAACTAAAAATAGACGTTGTCATCGAATCCACTGGCTTCTTCGTTGATCCTACGCTTGCAAAAGCACATATTGATGCTGGTGCCCACAAGGTGGTTATTTCAGGCCCTGCAAAAGGTGACGGTGCCACTACCATCGTGCTTGGCGTTAACGAAGACAAGCTCGAAACCGCAGAAGATATTATCAGTAATGCATCATGTACGACAAACTGTATCTCGCCTGTAGCCGCAGTTATTGAAGCTAATTTCGGTATTGAAAAGGCTATGATGACTACAGTTCATAGTTATACAGCGAGCCAAAAACTACAAGATGCACCAGCGAAAGACCTTCGTGAAGCAAGGAACGCTGCAGAAAACATTGTTCCGACCACAACAGGGGCGAGTAAAGCAGCAGCACTTGTACTCCCAGCGCTGCAAGGTATCTTTGGCGGGTTAAGTGTACGTGTACCGACGCCTGTTGTATCCCTCAGTGATTTTGTCATTATCACGAAGAAGCCTGTTACGGTAGAATCAGTAAACGATGTCTTCAAAAAAGCAGCGAAGGAACCGTACTATCAGGGAATTCTAGCTGTTTCAGACGAAGAACTGGTAAGTAGTGATTATATCGGTAACAGTCACTCAGCTACGGTTGATCTAAAGCTTACAGCGGTAGTTGGCGACAACATGCTAAAAGTTGTAGCTTGGTATGATAATGAATGGGGTTATAGTAACCGACTTGTTGAAGTTGTAGCCGATACAGGCAGACTCCTCCATTTGAAGCATGATCATAAAACGAGCCATCAGTAATAGCTACTATGAAAATATTTGTCGGTGCAGATCATAACGGGTTTAGGCTTAGAAATGAGCTTATTCGTTACCTACGTTCTGCCGGGCATGATGTAGAGGACGATGGTGATAGTGTCTTGCTGGCGGAAGATGATTTTCCGATATTTGCCTCAAAAGTAGTTCAGAGCATGCGGGGAAGTAATGACACTGACGCTAGAGGTATTTTAATTTGTGGTAGTGGACAAGGAATGTGTATTGCTGCAAACCGATTCAAAGGAATACGCGCATGTTTGGGATACAACAGAGAATCCGTTAGGACAGCGAGAAACGATGACGACTGTAATGTACTCTGTCTCCCTGCAGATATTCTCGAATCGGGTGAAGCAAATATTATCGTAGAGACATGGTTGAATGTTCCATTCGCAGGTGCTCCGCGCTTCATCCGTCGAATTAAAGAACTTGATACACTGGGAGGATAGTATGGCTATCGTAGCCCCCTGCATTACTGCAAAAGATGGTGACACGTACAATCTGCAGATGAATCGTGTTGCTGGTTTTGCAAAACGGGTCCATATCGATCTAGCTGATGGGGTCTTTGCGCCCAATAAACTAATCGACTTAGATGCAATATGGTGGCCTATTGGTGTCAAAGCCGACATACATCTTATGTATCAATCAGTTATGCCACATATGAAGCAGCTTTTAGCGCATAAACCCCACATGGTTATAGTGCAGGCCGAGGCTAGCGGAAACTTCTTTGAAATCGCAGAGAGACTTCATAAATTTGGAATAAAAGTAGGAGTCGCTTTGCTGGCAGATACGTCGGTGAGTGTCATCAAACCAGCCCTCGGATCAATTGATCATGTCTTAATTTTTAGTGGGGATCTTGGATACTTCGGAGGTCATGCTAAATTGTCTTTATTGCAAAAAGTTACAGAACTTCGTCGACTGTCTCCGGGAGTAGAGATTGGATGGGATGGTGGCGTTGCTCCTGAAAATGCAGCTAAGCTCGTTCTCGGTGGCATTGACGTGTTGAACGCCGGTGGAGCTATTCAAAACGCTAAGGACGCCAAAAGTGCTTATGCTACACTAGTATCAAATATGAAAGCAGGTATATGAGTACACTAACAATAGAGCAACTCGAACTTCAAGCCGAACAAATTCGCGAAGATATCATTCGAATGTTAGAACATGCCGGTAGCGGACATAGTGCGGGGCCTTTAGGGCTAGCCGATATATTTACAGCACTCTACTTCGACATACTCAAAAAAGACCCAAAAAACCCCGAATGGGATGAGCGAGATATATTCCTGCTTAGTAACGGTCACTGCGTACCGGTGCAATATGCAGCAATGGCTCGTTCTGGCTACTTCGACGTTTCGGAACTCATGACATTACGGAAGCTCGGTACACGGCTTCAAGGACACCCAGAACGTACGAAACTTCCAGGTCTTGAAAACACGAGCGGTCCACTCGGTTGTGGTCTGAGCCAAGCGTCAGGAATGGCTATGGCAATGCGTATGAATGATCAGCATCATCGTTGGATCTATGTTGTCATGGGGGACGGTGAACTTGATGAAGGTAATATCTGGGAAGCAGCTATGTTTGCATCAAAGAATAAACTCCATAACATAATTGGAATTATTGATCGGAATAATATTCAAATTGATGGACCCACAGAAAGTGTTATGCCACTAGAAGATCTTAAAGAAAAATGGATTAGCTTTGGGTGGCATGTGATTGAAATTGATGGGAATAATATTGAAGCTGTCATTGATGCATGCGCGATGGGTAGAGCGATCATCGAGAAACCGGTGATGATAATAGCCCATACGATTCCAGGTAAAGGTGTCGATTTCATGGAATACGACTTTAACTGGCATGGTGCACCACCAAATCATGAACAAGCGGTAGAAGCTCTTCATGATCTTCGTACGCTTAAGGGCAAGATAAGGAGCGAGCATGAGTGATCTTAAATTAGTAGACATCACCAAGAAAGATCTGCCAAGTGAACCAATCCGCGCAGGGTTTGGGCGTGGTCTGGTACTCGCCGGGAAAGAGGATAGTAATGTTGTTGCTGACTGTGCTGATCTCACTACTTCAACACAGATGCATCTGTTTAAAGCAGAGTTTCCAGAACGGTTCGTAGAAATCGGAATCGCCGAACAGAATCTCGTCACTGTAGCCTCAGGAATGGCAGCCATGGGTAAAATACCGTTTGTAAGTAGTTACGCCGCATTTAGCCCTGGAAGAAATTGGGAACAAATACGAACCACGATATGTCTAAACGATAGACCAGTGAACGTCGTTGGATCGCACGCTGGCGTTTCGGTAGGTCCTGACGGTGCTACACACCAAATGCTTGAGGATATAGCGCTCATGCGCGTATTGCCAAACATGGTCGTAGTAGTTCCAGGAGATAGTTTAGAAGCCGAACGTGCCACACAGGCGCTCGCACGCGACTCACGACCCTCATATTTGCGCCTAGCTCGAGAGGCTACGCCTATTATTACTACAAAAGACACACCGTTCGAAATCGGTAAGGCCTATATATATCGGCCCGGAACAGATGTTTCGATTATTGCGACAGGTACTATGACCTACCAGGCTCTAGTAGCAGCTGAAAAATTGCATAAGGATGGAATCGAGGCTGAGATTATCCATGTACCAACGATCAAGCCACTCGATACGACCACGATCATTGCGAGTGCCAAAAAAACCAAACGGGTAATTACTGTGGAAGAAGCACAAGTCACCGGTGGACTCGGTGGAGCGATAGCTGAACTTTTAAGTGAGTTTTTCCCAACGAGAATCGTCAGAATTGGCGTCAAAGACACCTTCGGCGAATCAGGCAAATCAGATGAGTTGCTCGAACACTTTGGATTAACCGCCAAACAGATCGTCATGCATGCGACCAACCTCACTACAGAATAGCCTTGGTTGTTAGCTGTCGAAAGCTTTTTTACGGAGTAGCAATAGTCGAGCAATTACAATAAAAATATGAAGCATTAAAATTTGACTGAGTATTATCGACGCTGCAGCGATGTATTGCTGTCTCTCTGACCAGTCGGATATTACTTGTGCGTATTTGCTGGTGAAACGAGGTAGACTCTCGCTCATAAAGTAGTTCGAATACACAATCCCCGAAATCGCCACAATAGTGCGGATGATGGTTCGGATTGCAAAAACTTGTAACTGTTCACGGGGGTCTGTATCTTTGGGATGAACATATTTACTAAAAACTAAATCATTATTAAGCTCAGTTGAAAAATTAGAACCGAGCCACCAAATAACATTTATAGCCAAACCAATTAATCCCCAGAATATTGCCAGCGATAATGATCCGGCTACTTTTTCACCAACAAAATGCTGCAGTAGGCCATCAACTACACCAATTCCTGATCGAATGGGATTGAAATCACCAGTAACCGATAACGCACTTTTAACCAGGTCGAAGCTACTAAGTACAAAGGTGACGAACGTAATAAAAATATAAAAGGCTATTTCAACTCCGGTAGGAGTTAGCCAAATTAGCACATTTCGTGTTCGTTCAAAGAAGTTATTCATACGGTAATGCTACCATAATACCTCATAATGCTTCCGTTTTCGAATCTATCAGTTGTCTATGGTATATTTTAAACATAAGAATAGTTAATTAAGGAGCTCGCTCATGCCAAAATCAATCCAATCAATGCGACAAGACTGTGATCATGCGAGGGCGGCACTCAAGCGAGCACGAGAGGGCCACTATGCACTCGGCGCTTTTAATCTAGATAATCAAGAAACGTTGATTGCGGTCGTGAAAGCAGCAGTCAAAAAGAATGCTCCAGTGCTTGTTGAAATTAGTCACGGGGAAGTTGAGCTACTAGGACTTGAGAACGTGCGTGACATGGTCGACAACTACAAAGCAGAGTTTGCGGTTGAGATGTATATTAACCTTGATCACTCTCCAAGCGTTGAAGCTGCAAAAGCTGGGATTGATGCTGGTTTTGAGTTTATCCACATAGACATATCTCAAGCTAACCACGACGCTACGGAAGAAGATATCATTAACTGCACCAAAGAAGTAGTCGAGTATGCAAAAAAGACAGGTGCACTCGTGGAGAGCGAACCTCATTACTTTGGTGGTGGTTCAAATAGATTCACCAAAGCGTTTGATTATAATGAAATCAAGAAAACGTTTAGCACTCCTGAAGGGGCTAAGAAATTCGTAGAAGCTACCGGTATCGACACGTATGCTGCAGCTATCGGCAATCTCCATGGTAGCTACCCAGTCCCAAAACGGCTTGATCTTGAGCTCTTGCAACAAGTGCGAGACGCAATCGATTGTAATATAAGTCTCCATGGCGGAAGCGGAACCCCGGGTCATTATTTTGAGGATGCAGTAAAGATTGGTGTAGGAAAAATAAACATCAACTCAGATATGCGCGTCGCATATCGATCGACACTCGAAAAACAACTAAAAGAAAACAAAACTGAATTTGCTGTCATAAAACTCATGGACGAAGTTATCGATGCAGTCCAAGCGGTAGTTGAGAGTAAAATAGATTCCTTTGGCGCTTCCGGCAAAGCGAGAGTAAATATACTAGCAGAATAGCGGTTGTATTACTTGCGCGTCATATAAATCGTATGACATACTAAGCATATATAATTTAAGAAAGTGGTGGACATGGGAATTGATGTTTTATCGGTAGGTGGGATAGTGACAGATGTCTTTATTAGACTTAAAGACGATCAAGGTAAAATTTCTGAAGACCATGAGGGCAATCAATTTTTGACTATTCCTTTTGCCATGAAAATCCCATTTGATCACGCTGAAGTTATCGAGGCAGTTGGTAATGCTGCAAATACAAGCGTGGCATTTGCAAGATTGGGATTAAAAAGCGCCTTGCATGCTAACGTCGGTAATGATCAGCACGGTCGCGATATGCTTACCGCACTTGAAAAGAATAAAGTCGATACTAGACTAATGAAAATCAATACTGGCAAGGCTAGTAATATGCACTACGTACTGTGGTATAAAGACGAGAGAACGATTCTGGTTCATGACGAGGCATATACATATCACTGGCCACACTTAAGACCAGATGAAATGCCAAAATGGATTTACTTTACCTCAATGGGCGAGAACTCAGAGAAGTTTCATGACGAACTTACTGAATGGCTAGAGCGCCACGAAGATGTTAAGCTTGCCTTCCAGCCTGGTACTTTTCAGATAAAAATGGGATCCAAACAATTGGCTGGCATCTACAAACAAACGGATGTTTTGGCGGTAAACCGTGAGGAGGCTGTACTTATTGCAGGAGGAGATCATTCAAACCTAAACGATTTGTTTGATAGGTTACATGCACTCGGGCCAAAAATTGTGGTTATTAGTGATGGACACGATGGCGCGTACGCGTCAGATGGTAGTCGACGACTAAAAATGCCAATCTATCCTGATCCGTCTCCACCGTTTGAACGAACTGGCGCCGGAGACGCATTCACGTCAACGTTTGTGGCCGCCTTAATTCATGGAAGTGATATCGAAGGAGCCCTTCAATGGGGACCGATTAACTCAATGAGTGTCGTACAACATGTTGGAGCCCAAAAAGGCCTACTAACGCAAGCACAATTAAATAACCTCCTAAAACAGTCTCCGAAGTCCTACCGCGCAAAGCCTTTAACCTAAGATCGTAGAGTACCCACGAATGTCAAAAGTCCTGTCGCAACTATTACACGCCGAGGAGCCTGCATTTTCTATGGCTCTGACGCAGCTTGAACGAACAAGCGGACATCACTCTGTTGATGTTAGGTTGATTGCCGACATCACAACGCGTATACGACAAAAAATACGTGAGTGTGGACTTGACCCCAATGACACCACAGACAAAGAGCTCTATCACGCCTTGCAAGGTATAGTAAAACTACATGATCAATATTTAGCTAAAGCTATCGGTACAGAATCTACTGCTACGCTTGATACGCAATTATCAGCCATTGCTCGAGCCTTAAAAAAATTGCCTATTCCAAAATCATGCTGGGTAATCAAACATAGTGCGGCAAAGAAACTACTGAAGGCGTTACCTCCAAAGAAAATTATGGAAGTCCTCCATTATCAATCAGTCGATTCTATGCTCAAACGCGAGAATATAGCTGAAATATTCACCGCCGTTAGATTCATGGAGACAGATGCTTGGCAGCGTCGACTTGTAAAGTCATACAAAAAATTACGACCGAGCGACTTTGAAATTCGAGATATTGAGATAATTTTTCTTGATAGAGGTAAGTGGGGAAGTGCTGCCGATTCATTTTGCCGCATTCAGCGACACAATATAACTCACTTAAAAGAACTTGGGGTAGTTATGATATTGCCGCTACCCGTAGACCGTCTTAGAGGAGTTGTCATCACTGTAATGCCGCTAGCGATTCATTACATTAATGAAATTCGATCATACAGTTCTTTCTTTAAACTCCAGCAAGTACTCCCAACCTTCAGCGAAGTCATTATTCGCACCATTTTAGATGACCCAAAGAGTTCGGTGAATGTGTCCGGGCAAGACCTCCATTGGAGAATATTGCAAAGACATTTTGCAGACAAGAAAGCCGGAGATCACCCCGAATTATTTGAACCTCATGTACAACTTGAAGATTTGTCGTGGCGAAAAGCCGAAGACATTCTCTACACGTTTGAACCAGCACTTAAGTTTTGGGAAGATCTTGACTACGTAGCTACAACATCAGATACACCAGTATCCTTGAGCCTAATGGATAATGCAGTTAGCTATTGCAACGGCCTGGAATATGGCGAACATTCTATTGGTCATTTCCGAGAAAGCTTATGGAACGAAATTTACATGCGATACCTTGGGCAAGAATCTATTGAATCGTTGGTGATATCGCAACTCAACGATCAAATCACGGCAGTTGAGCAGGGTGAAGGGATTCTATAATGTATCAAATTTGTGTTTCTGCAGCAGCAAAAGGAATTAGCGTTGAAGACGGGCATGAGCTCGCTGTGCAAGCAGGAAAAGCCATTGCCGATTCAGGGCACACCCTCATGACCGGAGCAACCGTCGGATTACCGAACATTGCTGCCGAAAGCTATAAAGCGAATAGCGGCAAAATGAGTCTTGGAATTAGCCCTGCCGCAAGCAAAATTGAGCATGTCATGAAGTATAGGCTTCCTACCTCTGCCTACGATTCGATACTGTACTCAGGACTCCATTATATTGGTCGAGATACATTGCTTATCAATTCCAGCGATGCAGTTATCAGTATTGGCGGAAGAATTGGGACACTTCACGAATTTACCATTGCTCTCGAGACAAATACCCCTATAGGATTCATCCACGGTGCAGGTGGCATTAGTGATGAAATAATGGACATTCTCAGAGCTGCGGGTAGAGAACCTGGAGATGATGTTATTTTTGGCGATACAGCTCACGCAGTGCTCGTGCAATTGACGGCTGTACTCGATGAACGACACAAAAAATACTCGAAGCTCTATAAATAGGTTGTACCGACAAGAGGCTTTCATCTTAAGTACAATGACCTTATACTTAACAGATGACTAAGTTCGAAATTCAAAGCAAATATAAACCTGCCGGCGATCAACCGGCAGCTATAGCAGCCCTCACTAAAGGGCTAATTAGTGGCGAAAAAGAACAAACTCTCCTCGGAGTAACCGGTTCCGGTAAAACATTTACAATGGCCAATATCATTCAGAATGTTCAGAAACCAACGCTCGTGCTGAGTCATAACAAAACGCTCGCTGCACAACTTTGTGAAGAGTTCAGGCGGTTTTTCCCGAACAACGCCGTTCACTATTTCGTGAGCTACTTTGATTATTACCAACCAGAAGCCTACATCGCTCGCAGTGACACCTATATCGAAAAAGATAGTCAGATTAATGAAGAGATCGATCGCCTACGGCACGCCGCAACCGATTCGCTGCTGTCACGAAAAGACGTCATTATTGTCGCGAGTGTTAGCTGTATCTATGGCATTGGCTCAGTAGAAGACTATGACGGTTTGGCTGTTTCACTTACGACCGGTGAACGACGTGTACGCGATAAGCTTTTACGTCAACTAACAGATATCCAATATCAACGAAATGACATAGATTTCCACCGCGGCACCTTCCGTGTACGTGGTGACGTTGTTGATGTATACCCCGCCGGTGAAGAAGTAGCCTATCGTATAGAGTTTTTTGGTGATGAGATTGAGCGCATTACCAGGATAAATCCACTCACTGGTGAAATAGAAAAGTCACTCCCAGCACTTAAAATATTCCCAAGTTCTCACTATGTAACTCCTTATGACAAATTAAAGGTAGCTATCGGTAGCATTCAACATGAGCTAGACGAACGCCTGAAGTTTTATAAAAAGAATAGTCTTCATTTGGAGGCGCAGCGATTACAACAAAGAACAAATTTTGATATCGAGATGATGCAGGAAACAGGCTTTGTAAAAGGAATCGAAAACTATAGCCGGTATCTCACTAATCGTGAGCCCGGTGAACAACCCGCAACTCTTCTCGACTACTATCCAGATGATTTCCTGATGTTTGTCGATGAATCACACATGACATTGCCTCAAGTTCGTGGCATGTATAATGGCGACCGTGCGCGAAAAGAAGTACTGGTAGAACATGGGTTCAGGCTACCGAGTGCTCTTGATAACCGTCCCCTAACATTTACCGAATTCGAACGACATATCAACCAGGTTGTGTATGTGAGCGCTACTCCAGCAGAATATGAGCTCAGCCATAGTCCTGAGCCAGTTCAACAAGTTATCCGACCAACCGGACTTCTGGATCCACCTATCGAGGTACGGCCAGTTGCCGGGCAGGTAGATGATCTTATCGCCGAGATTCGAGCAACTACGGCCAAACATCAGCGCGTATTGGTAACTACCCTCACGAAACGAATGAGTGAAGACCTAACGGAATATCTGAAAGAACTAGATATTAAAGTTGCCTATTTGCATAGTGACGTTGATACACTTGACCGTCTTGATATCCTTAAGGACTTACGGCTTGGCGTGTATGACGTTGTGGTTGGCATTAACTTACTTCGAGAAGGTCTTGATCTCCCTGAAGTTAGTTTAGTTGCTATTTTAGATGCGGATAAAGAAGGCTTTTTGCGCAGTAAGCAGGCACTCGTTCAAACAGTCGGAAGAGCAGCTCGTCACCTCGAAGGACGCGTAATTATGTATGCTGATCGAATCACCGAAAGTATGCGTTATACCATAGATGAGACTGATAGACGTCGAGGTATCCAGCAAGCATACAATACTAAAAACGGTATTACACCCGAGGGAATATCTAAACTTGTCGAAAAAGGCATGCGCGCTGATTTGCCAGAAGATGCGAAAACGGCAAAACTTAATCTCAAGAAAATTCCAAAAGATGAATATAAAAATCTTATCAAAGAACTTTCAGGTCAAATGGATTTGGCTGCTGCTAATCTCGAGTTCGAAAAAGCAGCAGAACTGCGTGACATCATAGAAGATATAAAATCCAAGTTATAGCCTATTGCTAGCTCGCAAGTTCGTAATCATCACTGAGATCGAGATAGTCTGAAGGGCTCATACCGATGATAGACATGTCATGATCCCTCATGAAGTCCATTACTCGAGTGAACCTATCAATCTTATGCTGCACGAGCGCTCCGTCTACATGAGCGCCGTCTTCAATTATAAGAGCCAAGTTAGGATGATTTGCATGAATTATTTCATGTTCAGCATATTGAGACATCGTATCCTTTGATAAAAAGCCACGTACTCCTGATGTTTCCAGCGGAATAGCTCTAGAGTACGTACCATTGTCTCCACTCACCAAAGGGGCGATCCAGGCGAGCTCATGTAACACATTCAAAAGATGCGGATCAAACGTTCCTAGATATTTCTTGAGAATTCCTTTTTCTCCTGAACGTTCGCGGCGAATCAAGTTACAAGCAACACGTCCGAGCCCTTTTAACTCCTCTGGACCTTGAACGGTTGCGAGTTCAACCATATTCCGAAGTCCAGGATAGAGCGCAAAGCATTTAGCAGTTAAGTCGCTATGTACTATAGTTCGCTGACTATGTGCCGCAAGAGCAATAAATGCTTCGCCCGACATAGCACTTCTTGAAAATCCATCTCGTATCATGACGAAAGTGTCAAAATCTACGGCAGCTTTTTGTTCCAAATCGTCAAGTACCGCATGGTCGTGATGAGCAGATTTACCGACACTTTTACTAGATAGGAAATGAGCAAGAGTCATCAGTCGATCTGGATTCGTTGGCCACGGCGCATGCCGTCCCTGGTGATGAAGCCATACCACAGGAAATCCTAGCTTGACATAGCTATCTATAAGCTCCGCATTCATACCGTCCGGGCCAGTAAATAGCGCATCGCCGCCAGAAATACCATACGGGCTAATCGCATGACTACCGAAATAAGTAGGTTTTGGCTGTGCACGTGTAAGGAGCCTCACAGCTCCGTCATCAAAACGTACACATTCTTGCGTGAAATCTGCATACTCGGTTGATCCTAGATCTTTATGGGTTGTTCGACGGCGAACTGCAACATCATATTCTGGAAGCTCAGCTACTGCTTGTTGTTGCTCGAGCAAAGCATCTGTTGGGGATAATAAAACACCCCCATTCAAATGGAGGTGTTTGGAGCGATCGGATTCAAATGGGCCTACAGGCCTCTCTGTGTGACCTGATAGTTCAGCTGCTGGTAACATTATTGATGCCTCATGATGCTCATGCTATTCCTGACTATTGATTTTGTAAAGCTTTTGTTTACGTACGAACTTCCGTATACTTATACTCATGCAAAACTCAGCCCATATGGGTCATGAATTCTGGTTCGAACTTTATCTACTTCGTGATCAACTAGATAAAGAAGCCTGGTCGGCCATCGTCCTTGGTATCTCCCAATACATTGGCTTTTTAAAAATCTGGAGACTCATAGTTTCTATTGATAACAGTGCCGTTCGATACTATGTAGGTGTCAGTTGTAGGATTAAAGTATTTTGTTGCAAACACCAAAAGCACGCTGAGAACGAAGTACCTGTCGTCTATGACATCTGTGATGCAATTCTTGGTTATACGGCAAGTCCCGGTCAAATCCTGAACTATTGGTAGATTAAACGGGGCGTTATTTGATATACTACATACCAAATGGCGAACCTCACTTCAGACGACGTATTAAAATTGGCATCTCTTTCAAAGATATCTTTGGATAAAGAGGAGCTTGCCGCGCTTACAACTGAGCTAAGCGATATACTTGGTTACGTCGAACAATTGTCTAACGTTGATGTGTCAGGCTTAGAGCCGACTAACCAAGTAACCGGACTGACTAATGTTATGCGTAAGGATGAGATCAAGGATTACGGAGCATCACAAGAGGATCTTTTGAAGAATCTTCCGGCTCGATCGGGAAATTATATGAAAGTGAACAAGGTTCTCTAAATGTCGTCTCAATGGAAGCCTGTTGCTGAACTTGCCAAAGACGTCCAAAATGAAGTCACTTCCGCAACAGAACTAGTTGAGGCATCGTTAAAAACCATTGCTGAAAAATCTGAATATCACGCTGTTCTATCAGTGCTCGATGAAGCTGCACGTGCCCGGGCAAAAGACATTGATGTTCGAATCGCGAAGGGTGAGACCGTCGGCAAACTTGCCGGCGTACCATTCATTGCCAAAGATAACTTCCTGGTATTTGGCGCAGAGACCACGGCGGGTAGTAATGTCCTGAAAGGCTTTCAGGCACCGTATCAATCAACTGCCATCAATCTTCTAGAGGCCGAAGGTGCAATCTGTGTTGCCAAAGCCAACCTCGATGCCTTTGGTCACGGGGCAAGTACCGAGAATAGTGATTTTGGGCCTACCTTGAACCCTCACGACAAAACTCGAGTACCAGGAGGATCTTCTGGAGGCTCTGCAGCAGCCGTAGTTCTAGATATGGTCCCATTTGCCCTCGGAACCGATACGGGAGGCTCAAGCCGACAGCCTGCGAGTTTTTCTGGATGTGTCGGCTATAAACCGACCTATGGTCTTATAAGTCGGAGCGGTGTGGTTGCTATGGCAAGTAGTACTGATACGATCGGTACCTTGGCACGCTCCGTTGAAGATGTAGCCACCGTCACTGATGTACTTGCAGGAATTGATGAGCTCGATAGCACTACGATTCAACGCGAATCAGATGGCTATGCAATTACCGATACCAGTCTTAAGGGCAAGAAAATTGGTGTCGTCAAAGAGTATATGGCGGAAGGATTGGATCCGGGAGTAAAATCGTCCATCGAATCTTCCATCGATAAACTTCGTGAAGCGGGTGCGGAGATCGTTGACGTTAGCTTGCCAAGCTTAGCGCTATCGTTAGCGATTTACTATATTTTAGTTCCGGCTGAGATCAGTAGCAACTTAAGCCGATATGACGGCCAGCGTTTTGGATTTAGCGACCCAGCAGCCTCAAACCTTGAAGAAAGCTATGTTCAAACGCGTTCTCATGGCTTTGGAAAAGAAGCTAAACGACGAATTATTGTAGGTACTCATGTTCTAAGCAGTGGTTACTACGATGCTTATTATAAAAAGGCTCAGCTTGTTCGAACAAAACTGATCAATGAGTTTACTGACGTGTTCAAAACAGTAGATTACTTAGTCGGACCAACAGCACCAACTACCGCATTCAAACTAGGTGAAAACGCTAACGACCCACTCCAAATGTACCTTGCAGATGTCATGACCGTTGGTGCTAGTCTAGCCGGGATTCCGGCTATTGTTATTCCTGCTGGCAAGAGCGATAACCTACCGGTTGGTCTTCAAATTATGTCACCTGCAAAAACAGATAGTAAACTCCTTAACGTTGCCGCCGCGGCACAGAAAGTGTTATCAGCATGAAATTTCTACCAAAACTACCACGGCGCAAGATAAAAACTGCCAAATTCAAAGAACAGTGGATTGAACTTCAGACGTTCTGTAAAAGCAAAGAGACATGGGCACTTGCAATCATCGATGCCGATAAGTTGCTCGATGAAGCATTGAAGAAAAAGCATCTTAAGGGTAAAAGCATGGGTGAACGCCTTGTAGAAGCACAAAAAATTCTTACAGATAATGATGCAGTATGGTTTGCACACAATTTATCCAAGAAATTACTTGATGAATCTGCTGGAAAATTAAAAGAAGCAGATGTTAAGAAATCACTCATCGGAATTCGACAAGCACTCCGTGATTTAGGGGCACTAGAATAGACTAATGGTACGTCCTGAAATTCGTCAGAAATATAAAGTAACCATTGGTATTGAGTGCCATGTGCAGTTAAAAACAGTCTCTAAACTATTCGCTAGCGTTGGAAACGATGCACGAGATGCGGAGCCAAATACCCTTATTAGCCACATTTGTTTTGGCATGCCGGGTGCGCTTCCAGTACTAAACGAAGCAGCTGTGGAATTAGCATCTCGCGCCGGATTCGCTCTAGGTTCTCGACCAAGTCGATTTAGTAAATTTGACCGCAAACATTACTTTTATCCAGATCTGCCGCTAGGCTATCAAATTACTCAGTTTGATGAGCCTATTATTCTGGGCGGGGAAGTGCATACTGTCGTAGATGGCAAACCGCACGTCGTGAAGATCACACGAGCTCACTTAGAAGCTGATGCTGGAAAAAGTAGTCACCCCGCGAATGCCGACTACTCACTCGTTGATCTTAACCGAGTTGGCACACCACTTCTTGAAATCGTTTCAGAACCTGATATTCATAGCCCTGCCGAAGCGCGAGCCTATGCGCACGAACTCTACCTGCTAATGAAATATGCAAATGTGTCAGAAGCTAACTTATTCCATGGCAACATGCGATTTGATGTAAACGTAAGTGTCAGTAAAACAGATGAGCTAGGGATTAGAACAGAAACAAAAAACCTTAACTCATTTAAGAGCGTGGAAAGAGCTGCTGAGTATGAAATTAACCGACAGATTGAACTTCTCGAAAAAGGCACAGCAATCGTACAAGAAACTCGTGGATGGGATGACGCCAAGCAACGGACGAGCAGTCAACGTGGTAAAGAGCAAGCCCATGATTACCGCTATATGCCTGATCCTGATTTACCACCGGTAGTTCTAAATGATGAATATATTGCACAAATCGAAAGTACTATCCCGACGTTACCGAATGAGTGGCGCGAACGCCTTAGTAGTCTCGGTCTTGATGCTAGCCAAAGTGCTGTTCTAATCGAAGCAGAAGTTGATTCAGAAAACGTGAGTTATCTTAATGTTCTCGAAAATGCACTTTCAGATCAAGCATTTGCGAAACAGCTTGCAAATTGGTTTGTAAATATCGAAATACCTCTCCGAAACGACGAAAAAGCGGTAGTAGAATTACCCATCGAGAATCGTCAAGAATTATACAAGGCTGTCCATGGTTTAGTACAAGAGTCACTGCTAAGTTCGAGTAATGCCAAGGCACTAATTACCGAGGTACTTACGCATACAAGCATGCCAAAAGATGTACGCGCCTATGCTGACCAGCAGGGTATGCTACAAGTATCCGATAGCGGAGCAATTGAGTCTGTAGTAGACGAAGTTATTGCAGCAAATCCACAAGCCGCAAAAGATGTACAAGTAGGCGAGGCGAAAGCAATTGGCTTCTTAGTCGGACAAGTCATGAAAGCAAGTCGTGGCACCGCAAATCCAGGTCTATCTCAAGAATTAATTCGTAAAAAGCTACAATAATTTACTATTCATAACCGTTAACGCCAATAGTGCGGTATGATTATTTTATGAATATCAAACCCGTCAGAAAAGCAGTAATTGCCGCGGCCGGATTTGGCACGCGCTTTCTCCCGCAAACAAAAGCACTGCCGAAAGAAATGCTACCGCTTGTCGATAAGCCGATCATTCAATATATCGTCGAAGAACTTGTCGAAGCAGGTATCGAAGATATTGTTATCGTAACCGGCTATCACAAACGATCAATCGAGGATCACTTTGATCATATGAGTGCAGATTTGCGAGCCAATTTAAAAAATGCCGGCAAACTCGAATTGCTTGAAGATACTAAAAAGATTAGCGGGCTCGCTAACTTTGCTTATGTTCGACAAAAAGGACCATATGGTAGCGCCACGCCAGTTATGAATGTCGAGCACCTAATTGGCGACGAACCATTCATCTATACCTATGCAGATGACTTTATTGTTGCCAGCCCAACGAGATTCTCTCAGATGATTGACGTCTATAAGGAACATGCTAGTAGTGTACTCACCTGTATTACCGTACAAAACGATGCAGACTACGATCGCTATGGCATCGTTGCTGGTACTGAGCTATCACCCGGACTCCTGCAGATGTCACACATTATAGAAAAACCAGGCAAGGCAGCTGCACCGAGCAATCTCGCGAGCGTCAGCGGATACTTGCTAACACCAGAGATATTCGAATATCTTCATGCCGCCGAAAAAGTACGGCCTGAAGGAGTTGAGTTTTACCTGCAACCAGCGCTTCAAATGATGATAGAAGCTGGATCAGGCGTACTCGCCTACCAAGTGAAAAACGGTCATTATTATGATACAGGGAACAAACTTGAATATTTGAAAACAGTTGTAGACTTTGCTCTAAAACGTGACGATATTCGTGATGAGTTTAAAGCCTATTTGCGCTCAATCGTAGACTAAACTAGGTGCATGAGAGTATACTGAGACGTACCATGAATATATCTACTACAGAACAAATAATTCTCGTCATACTTTCACTAACCTTAGCGATATTTTTAACTGTCAGTATAATAGCAACAATCAAAGTTATCCAAATCCTTGATCATCTTAAAAAGATTACCATCAAAGCAGAAAGCATTGCTGATAAGGCTGAATCTGTGACAACATTTTTCCAGAATACAACTGGTCATGTCGCATTAGGTAAGTTACTTTCGAATATTTTTAATGCCAGTCGAGAACATAAAACAGGAAAGAAGGACTAACAATGAATAAAAATTCAAAACGATTTGCACTTGGAGCATTATTTGCAGGAGTCGCAGGCTACCTAACAGGTATTCTAACTGCCCCTAAAAGCGGCAAAGAAACACGTGAAGATGTCAAGAACGCTGCTGTCAAAGCGAAGCGAGAAGCCGAAAAATCTCTTAAAAGCTTGCACAGTGAAGCAACCGTACTACTTGGAAGAGGTAAAAAACTAACAGCCAAGCTAGAAGAAGCCGGTAAAAAAGATTTAGAGAAATTTGTATCAGCAGCGATTGTAGCAAAGGAAAAAGCACGTGATATGCTTACTGCACTTCATGATGGCGACGTCGACGATGCTGATCTAAAAACTGCTGTAGCTGATGTCAAAGAAGCTATCGACCACTTACGCGCATACCTCGATAAGCATGAATAAGAAGGTATCTCCAAAAACGAAAGATCCAGATTACGAATCTTTGGGTAAGATGCTCGTTTCAATATACGAGTCAGGGTACATAAATGCTAATCAGTCGTATAAATCTAGTTTTTTAAAAGGTGTTGCTAGTGGTATCGGCGGTGTAGTTGGCGCGACGCTCGTAATTGGCGCAATTGCTTGGTCATTATCATTGTTCAAACATATACCATTGCTAGGCCCTATTACCGATACAGTTAAATCATCAATTCAAGATAAAAAATAGCAATAAACAACACCGCTCGTAAGCGTATTTACGGTATACTTGATTGGTAGCAAGTAACGAGGGAACATGACAAAAACTGAGCAGTTAACGCCCGCTGATTTTGTGCATCTGCATAATCATACGCAATACAGCCTTCTCGACGGGTTAACAAAAGTACCTGATCTTGTTGAGTATGTGAAAAAATCAGGGATGCCGGGAATTGCTATCACCGACCATGGGACAATGTCGGGTGTAATCGAATTCTATAAAGCCTCAAATGCTGCCGGAATAACTCCAGTCATAGGCATGGAAACCTATGTCGCGCCGAGAAAACACACCGATCGTGAGGCAGGCAAAGATAAGACGCCATTTCACCTTATCCTTTTGGCTATGAATAATGTTGGCTACGAGAATCTCATGCGATTAAGTAGCATCGCGAATCTTCAAGGTTTTTATTACAAACCACGTGTTGATCATCAATTGCTTGAGCAATACAACGAAGGATTAATCGTTCTGAGTGGTTGTATTGGTGGAGAGATTGGCGATGCGCTTAGAAACGGTCAGTATGATCAAGCCAAAGCGACCGCACAGTGGTACAAAAAAATATTTGGAGACCGATATTATCTAGAGATTCAAGATCACGGTCACCCGAATCATCCGAGCGCTTGGGACGAACAAGTACGCGTTACAGAACAGACGTTTACTCTCGCAAAAGAATTAGATATTCAATGTGCACTTACCTGTGATGCCCATTATCTACGTCATTCCGATCAAGAAGCACATGAATTACTACTCTGTGTGCAGACTGGCTCTTTTCTCAGCGATGAAAAACGAATGTCCCTAAAGAATTTTGAGCTTCATGTGACCGACCCGAATGAGATAATTGCGCGCTGGGGCACCGAACACCCTGATATCATAACCAATACAGCGCTTATCGCCGGGAAGTGTCACGTCGAAATCAATCTTGGAGGCATCTTGATTCCGAAGTTTCCTGTGCCTAAAGGCGAAACAGAAGAATCATATCTACATACGTTGGTGTATCAAGGTCTTGCGTGGCGCTATGGAGGCCTAGACGCTAAGGACGCCAATAAATTAACGATACCGCTGGCAAAAAAATCACTACCCGATGATGTTCTCAAGCGCGCTGAATACGAACTAGGGATCATAGCCCAAATGGGCTTCAATGGTTACTTCTTGATTGTTTCAGATTTCATCAACTGGGGCAAAGACCAAGGGATAGTTTTTGGACCAGGTAGAGGCTCGGCAGCCGGGTCAATCGTCGCCTATGCTATGCGTATTACCGAGCTCGACCCATTGGCATATGATCTGCTCTTTGAGCGATTTTTAAACCCTGACCGAATTAGCATGCCTGATGTTGATATTGATATTCAAGATACCAGACGCGATGAAGTTATCCAGTACTGTGTTCAGAAATATGGGACAGAGCGGGTGGCCAATATTGTTACTTTTGGCAGAATGGCAGCCCGTAACGCAGTGCGAGATGTAGCTCGTGTTCTCCAGATACCCTATGCTGAGGCGGATCGATTATCGAAAATGATACCACCCCCCGTTCAAGGGCGTCATATACCGCTCAAGACATCACTCATTAAAGATCCGGATCTCAAGGCTGAATATGAATCAAGTGAGCAATCACGACGTATTTTTGATCTTGCCGTCCAGATGGAAGGAACGATCAGAAGTCATGGTATTCATGCTGCGGGAGTCGTTATCGCACCTGACGAAATAGTAAAGTTCGCACCACTCGAAATGGCTCAAAAAGGTGTTGTCTCTACTCAATATTCAATGGGGCCTGTAG
The DNA here is from genome assembly GCA_964494545.1 of uncultured Candidatus Saccharibacteria bacterium. Lineage (GTDB taxonomy): Bacteria > Patescibacteriota > Saccharimonadia > Saccharimonadales > AWTP1-31 > JAPLYT01. The sequence continues at coordinate 23,434 of CAZBRN010000002.1, forward strand.
AAGAGCTTGGTCTGCTCAAGATGGATTTTCTAGGGCTTTCTAACTTAACCATCATCAAAAACGCATTGCGTGTTATTAAGCGTGTCAACAAATTAGATATAGATATTTCAACTATCCCCCTTGATGATGCAAAGACGTTTAAACTGTTGCAAAAGGGTGATACAACAGGTGTGTTCCAGCTTGAATCTGCAGGTATGAAACGATATCTCCGTGAACTTAAGCCTTCTAAGTTTGATGACATTATCGCAATGGTGGCTTTATACCGGCCAGGACCGATGCAGTTTATTGATGACTTTATTGCACGTAAACATGGACTCAAAGAAGTCACATATGAGCATGAAGGCCTGCGAGCAGCCCTTTCAGAAACCTATGGAATTCTTGTCTATCAGGAACAGTTTATGCAGATCAGTAAAGATATGTGTGGCTTTACGGGCGGACAAGCTGACACGCTCAGAAAAGCCATAGGTAAAAAACAGCGCGAGACCATGGCCAAGATGAAGATAGCATTTATCGAGGGAATGGTCGAAAAGAGTGGTGTTCCGAAATCATTTGCTAGTAAGTTTTGGGCACAACTTGAAGCATTTGCAGATTACTGTTTCAACAAGAGTCACTCAGCCTGTTATGGACTCATCGCGTACCAAACAGCGTACCTCAAGGCCCATTACCCAGAAGCATATATGGCGGCTCTTATGACAAGCGATTACGATAATATTGATCGTCTGGCTATTGAGATTAATGAATGCAATAACATGGGTATTAAGGTACTTTCCCCAGATGTAAACGAGTCATTCGTAGAGTTTGCCGTAGTTCCCGGTCAGCCTCAGATTAGATTTGGAATGGCTGCTATAAAAAACGTTGGTACCGCTGCGGTAGAGGAAATATTACGGGCGCGAAACGAGAAGCAATTTAGTAGTCTGGAAGATTTTTTTGAACGAGTCAACGTACGGATCGTAAACCGCAAGGCGCTTGATAGTCTCATCAAAACTGGAGCACTAGATCGCTATGGTAAACGCGTCATGCTTTTAGAAAATCTTGAAGTTTTGTTGGCATACGCCAGCCGCATTCAAAAAGAAAAAGCAAGTGGGCAGATTGATATATTTGGAGATGCGATCGAGACCTCTGACCAAATAAAACCTAAGCTTAAATTATCAACTCTTGAAATAGAAACGAATATGCGGGAGCAGCTTCAATGGGAGCGCGAACTGCTAGGTCTCTACTTAAGTGCTCATCCTCTAGAAGACTATAAGATGTGGCTGTCAGAGCAAACTGTTGCGACCAACCTCATTACACCCGATCTTCATGGCAAAGCGGTAACCATTGGCGGAGTGGTGCTAGAATCAAGAGAAATTTTAACCAAAAAAGGTCAAAAAATGGCATTCGTCAAAATAGCAGACGAATTTGGTGAGATGGAACTAATTTTATTCCCGGGGGTATACGAACAAAGTGGTGATCTTTGGAGGCAGGATACTATCGTAACACTTACGGGCAAAATATCAGGCGAAGATAGGGAAGGCAAGGTTTCGAGTTCTGCCCAGATACTGGTTGACTCGGCTCGAGAGGTGACCCATAAAGAAGCTAAAAATTATGTGCCAAGTATGAAGAAACAAAAACCGCCAAAAGTTCGTGTCCCTCGGTCTGTCGAAAAAACTGCAGATACTCCAGAAGAAACCTCATCTAAACGGCTATACATAAAATTGAGCGTTGGAGGCGATCAAGAAGTATTGCGCGGATTAAAAAAACTCATCGATACTCAACCAGGTTCCACAGAGGTTGTTCTTGTTCTGGGAGACGACGACGCTCGTCAGATCATTAAACTTCCAATGGGTGTAAACCCTACAAAAGAAGTACGTGCATCCCTTAATGAGGTCGTAGGTGCTACAAACGTTATTCTCAAATAGTACGCGGGTTCTCTAGAGAATCACGCCAACGTGTTGCATTGCAATCACATAGAATCCGATAAGACTAACGACGGTCATGTCAAACAATGCATGCTGGAGTACATAGCGTTCACCTCGAACAATAAATCGATGAAGTGCTAGACCATGCTTGCCAAGAACGATCATCGAGCCAGACAAAGTCAGTACGAACAACATACTACCCAACCACGGCAGACTGCTTTTTGTCATAAGCTGGAGTCTGTTGGAAGTAGATGATTCTTTAGAAAGAGTTCCAGCTGAGCTATTAGTTGTAGAAGCTGATTTTATGACTGTTTTTGTCGATTTAGTAGCATCTTTTTGGTCTGCAGGGAGAAGTGTCTGGGATGTAGGAGCTGTATCTTTTGGTACTGAAGTAGGTGCGGGTGTTGTCGCTGGTGTAGGAGTTGCAGGGTTCGGTGTGGGCTGGGTTGCTGCCGCTGGCGCTACATATGGCTCGGCGTACATAGCCACAATAATTGTGGCAGGTGCAGGAGGACCTGCTTTCGGTTCACCGGTGTAATTTGGCGCATTGGCAATACCGAATCCCACTTCAGTGAAATGTGACTCGAGCAAATTCTCGCGGTGCGATGGACTGTTCATCCAAGCGACAATCGTATCGTTGCTTGTTGCGTATCCGTACGCCAAGTTTTCACCGGCTCTGTTATAGCTATAACCAGCATTTGTAATAAATATCCAAGGTGCATTACCTTCAGGCGTGTTGTGCGACCAGTAATCTCTGCTTACCATGTCATTAGCCTTAGCTTGTGCAGCACTATTGAGTTGTCCATTCAACGAAAGAGAACCGAGAGCGTTTGCGGCACGTTGATTATTCGTAGAAGCAATCAAACCGTCAACGCTAACATTCGTTGAATATGCGAGTACACTGGCGCCATCTTTACGAGTATACCGAGCCGGGTAACCGCTCATGAAGATACTCAAAACTACTAAAATACTTAACGGGAGATATGGTGTATACACTTTCAAGAAGTGGGTACTTCTTTTTTGATGATGACCGTGTCGTTTTGCTCGGCCTACCATTCGCGTAGTATTTGTTTTCATAATTTGCTTCAATTATAGCGCACATGCTTATTGAAAAGCTAGTAGTGCCCTGCAATGATGGCTTAACCGTGAAAGCGTAACTGAAACAATGTCATTGCAGCAGCTTGAACTACGTTAAACGACTCCTTTTGTCCAAACATAGGGATTTCTACAATATCATCACAATGCGCGAGTATCTCAGTGCTTATACCCTCTACTTCACGCCCCAAAAGTACCGCAACGTCTCGCTTAGGCATATAAGCTGGAAGCGGTACAGATCGATCGGACTGTTCAAGTGCGCAAATCGTAACTCCTTCATGTTTTAGATCATGAAGAAGTTGAATTATGTCCGTGTGAACGCTCCAAGTAATTAATGATTCCGCTCCAAGTGCTGTTTTGTGTATTTGCGCATCTAATTTTCGAGCAATGTGTGGCAGACGAGTATCATGCTCGTGAAGAGGGTACGGCGTATAACCGGTAAAATATACATGATCAATGCCTAACCCCTCTGCCGTTCGAAGCAAAGACCCAACATTATGAGTGCTACGAATATCATGAGCTATGACGGTGATTTTGTGGTTGTCCATTCGAACTAGTATACCGCACCACTCGATTTTTTTACTTCTGTAATGACGCCTCTTATGGTTAAATAGAAGGAGCATGAGTCAAGATATACGAGTCACCGACGAACAGTCGACTGAAAAACGAGCACGTCTCTTAGGCTTGTCATATACCAATACTCAGCTGATGCAAGAGAAACCACTCTATAAGGATCTCATCCCGAAAGAAGATTTATACAAACTACGAGTTATTCCAATAAGTTATTCTAAAAACGGCATCCAATTCGGAATAACTACCACTACCTCCCAGCAAACGATGACGTTGCTTACGCAACAGTTCCTTGATCACCGAGTTAGCTACACGCTTATTTCAGACAGTGGCTATAACGATTATATGAAGTTGTATGATCCGCCCAAAAAAATAGTCTATAACGATATTGAAATCACTGGTGATTCTAACATAGATATTGTGAAGCAGGTTTCAGGCACCCTCGAACAAGTGCGAGCGGATGACATGTTAGCTTACCTCACTGATCAAGCTCATAAACTAGGTGCATCTGACATTCACATTGAAAACCAACCTGAGTTCGTCCGAATTCGTCTTCGAATAGATGGAGTACTTCATCCGATTGCTAAAATCAGCCATGAACGTTGCCGCATGCTAATTTCAGCAATTGCTAGCGCTGCAAATGTATCAACATCGGCTAACATTGCACAGCAAGGTCATATAACCCAAAAAGTTGCTATGGCCGATTCATCGATTGTCGACGTGAATCTTCGTGTCGAAACCGTGCCTGCTGTCAACGGTATGGATGTCGTAATGCGTTTATTCAACATGGAAGCCAGCATGTACACTCTTGATCGCCTCGGGCTCAATAGCATCGAACGTACTGTAGTTGACGACATAATCCGAAAACCAAGCGGTTTAGTACTCGCAGTTGGACCAACAGGTTCAGGAAAAACCACCACGTTGTACTCTATGCTCAACACGCTCAACATTGATACGCGCAAAATTATCACCATTGAGGACCCTGTTGAGTATCAATTTGAAGGTATTACACAAATATCCGTCACGAGTACTACCGGTGAAGAAACAAATTTTGCCGATAAACTACGTGCTGTTCTCCGACTCGACCCTGACGTTGTGATGGTAGGAGAGATTCGTGATAACGATACGGCGAAGACGGCGCTTCAGGCATCACTTACCGGGCACCTTGTACTATCGACGTTCCACGCAAGTTCTAGTGCCGCAGCCCTTACTCGCATGATCGATATCATCGGCCAAAACCCACTGTTCGTCTCTGCAATCAGGCTCATCATGGCTCAACGACTTATCAGAAGGCTTGATGATACTACCAAAGTCGCTTATACGCCTGACGCTCAGACTATTACTCAGCTCCAAGAAATTGTCGATAGTTTGCCTTCTAAATATAAAAAACCTGATCTGAGCGCTATACAGTTGTACAAACCAGGTACCAGCGATGCTAATCCGTTTGGCTTCAAGGGTCAAATTGCACTTCGCGAACAAATGGTAATGAATGATCAGCTTCGGATACTTCTGCAAAAACCTGTTTCCGAAATATCGACACAAGCCATCGAAAAATCTGCTGTAGATGGCGGCATGCTCACTATGCTTCATAGCGCATTATTTAAATTACTTTCAGGCGAGACAACCGTCGAAGAAGTTTACCGAGTGCTTGGTTAAACAATCAAGGCAGCAATAGTTGGGACGAGGCGATCATCCATTGGACTTGGAATGATATGCTCCGCGTCAGGATTTTCGACTAGCCCAGCGATCGCTTTTGCGGCCGCTATTTTATGATCATCGGTTATTTTACGAACGTTATTGTCGAGTGCCCCACGGAAAATACCAGGAAAAGCTAACGAATTATTAACTTGATTCGGAAAATCTGATCGACCCGTCGCCATGATCGCAACACCCGCAGACGCAGCAATATCCGGCATAATTTCTGGCGTTGGATTGGCCATAGCAAAGACAATCGGGTCTTTAGCCATTGTGGCAACCATCTCAGCGGTCAACAAACCTGCTTGAGATACTCCAATAAAGATATTAGCTCCAACGAGGGCATCAGCAAGCGAACCTGAAACATTATTCTTGTTCGTAAAGTCTAGTAACCGTATTTTATCATCATTAAGATCAGATCTGTCTTTACTGATAATACCTTTGCTATCAACTGCAAGAATTTCTGGAGATGCGTAGAGATTGATAAGTTTCATAATAGCGGTACCGGCGGCTCCAGCACCAACACAGACTATTCTTGCTTTCGACAGATCACCTCCTGTGACTTTCATCGCGTTGATTAATCCTGCAAGCACTACGATCGCAGTGCCATGCTGATCATCATGAAAAACCGGAATTGGCAACAGTTCCTTGAGTCGTTCTTCGACTTCAAAACAAATAGGCGCAGCGATGTCTTCCAAATTAATACCGCCAAAACTCGGAGCAATAGCGGCGACAGTGGCCACAATCTCATCAGCAGTGTGGACATCGAGGATGATCGGCACTGCATCAATATTTGCAAAATGTTTGAAAAGCATAGCTTTACCTTCCATGACAGGGAGGGCTCCGTAGGGGCCGATGTTGCCAAGCCCTAGTACTGCAGTCCCGTCAGAAACTACAGCAACTGAGTTGTTCAGCCATGTATAGTCACGAGCTTGTTCGGGATGTTCAGCGACAAAGGTGCTCACAGCGCCTACGCCAGGCGTGTAGTATGTACTAAGTTTATCTTGGCTATCTAGCGTGTCTTTTAGCGAAATACCGATTTTACCCTTTAGTTCTTTGTGTTTCTTGAGTGCTTCTTCGCTATAATTCATAACACTTAGTATACGCTAGCGTGACCCATGCAGAAAGTTGACCTTAGGGCTTGAAGTAAACCCCTAAATAGTGTAGAATTTAATGATTATGCCATCTGTTATCAAACATATCGAAGAGAAATATAAAAAACATGCTGTTGTGGACGTCCGTCCTGGAGACAGCGTTCGCGTACACCAAAAAATTCGTGAAGGCGCCAAAGAGCGTATTCAGATTTTTGAAGGACTCGTAATCCGTGTCTCTAAAAAAGATAGTCTCAGCTCAACAATCGTCGTTCGTCGCGTAGCTGGCGGAATCGGTGTAGAGAAGAGTTATCTCATGCACTCACCACTCATTATGAAAATCGAAGTCACCAAGCGAAGCAAAGTTCGCCGAAACTACCTCACCTATATGCGTGCTCGAACAGGTAAAGCAGCTCGACTCACGGGCGTTGTTTTTGACAAAGCAGTCAATGAACTTCCTGAAGACCCAGCTATTGCTGCTGCTGAACAGAAGCTTAAAGACGAAGCAGCCGCAGAACACGAAGCAGCCGAAGCTGCAAAAGCCGCTGCAGAAGCTGAAACTGAAGCAAAAGTTGAAGCTGCTGTCGCAAGTCACGACGAAGCCTAATACATTCTCGTTTACAAAATCACACCTACATAAGTTGTGGGTGTTTTTGATATGATACGACCATGGAGACATACTCGAGGGCAATGATATGACAAACTATGAGCATGGCCATAGGGCTGAGCTAATTGCAGCCGATCACTTGCGGGTAATTGGATGGATAATCCTAGACATAAATTGGCGTACTGTTTGGTGTGAAATTGATATTGTGGCAAGTATGGACAATACGGTCTGCTTCTTTGAAGTGAAGTACCGAATCAATGATCGTCAAGGCACTGGCATCGACTATATTACCCAGAAAAAACTTTCCCAAATGAGCCGTGCCGCAGAAAGTTGGATACAAAAACATTCCGTCTATGACGATTACACTCTAGGAGTAATCGAAGTATCAGGCAAAGACTATACAATTACGAACGTACTCATAGACGTCGACTGACGGTATTATTTAGTAGTCTTAAAAAACGCTTTGACGAGTGCAAGGTCTCTCTTTTTCCAAGCAGATTGCCACTCTATAATCTCTATACCTTGATTGTATGATCGTTCAAAAGCGGGCGAAAGAACGCGTCCAAAGAATTTTTTATACGTCGGCAAGAATGACGCGTCGCTACAACTTCGAACTGCATAAATCGGCATGCGATAGAATGACAAATCATTACCCATGTTTTTTTCTAGCCAATCCCAATGTGATGTCACCCATTCCCATGTCTGTTTTCGTGCATGACGATTACCGAAACTGTAGGCAATCCAATAAGCTACGTCTTGAAGTCGCACCTCTTCGGTATCTATGAGCGCCAATGCTCGGTCAATTAATTCTGGTTGTTCAAAACCTGTTAGAGCCGCGCAAAGATTGAGTCGTTCTTCGCTAAATGAACTCGCATTATGCATCGCAAGTAATTTATTAAATTCAGCCTCACCGCCCGTCCGGGCAGCAGTCCCGTATACAACTCCTCGGAGGTCAGGATCTAGACTTGAGTTTCGAAGGCTTGCACGCGGTCCAGGTGTACGGAGTTCGGTACCGAGATCTTCAGGGGCGTGCATATTTGCAAATAATTCTTGGGCGGCAGACACAACGTCAGTGTCATCACTAGCCGTCGCAAGTCCTAGTATCATTGGCCTTAGGAGTCGATCGAAGTGAGATTCATGGGCAATAGGCTCCCATCCAAGACGCTTCACTTGAGCTGCTACAAGTTCGCGAATAAACGGTTTCATCGCATCACGGACTGATTCATCATCCATGACAACTTTTATACTACCGAGCAACCCTGCTATCACATCCCAGACTGCATTATCATCTTCATGTTTATAACTTTTCAGTAAGTTAAGCACCTCTACTGCGTCTGTTTTACCCGCCTTTGCGGCTTCGGTCATATCAGCGAGTAACCCTAATCTATCGAGCGGTTCTAAATGCCCACCGTGAACTCGTGCTGCTAGCTGCTGCAAGTGCGTTGCATTGTATGTTGTACGATAAAAGCCGCTTCCGCCATGATTAAGCTTAAAATTGTCAGTATGCTTCGTCTCAACACGTAGTTCTGCTTGATCAAATGTTTCTGGCGCATCGATTGAATTGCTCAATGTAGGAATTGGCCAATTGAGCTTGGCTGCTTTCGTAGCTCCTGGGTTGAAATAGAATCGTTCTTGGCTGAGCGTGATATGATCTCGCGCCACATTCGTCTGGACAATTGGATAGCCACTTTGGCTCGTCCATGCATGCATAAAAGCACGTACTGGCTTCTTGGAAGCTTCTTCTAGCGCGTCCCACAAATCGAGTGTAGTTGTATTCTTATAGCTATGCTTCTTCAGATAGTATCGTAATCCGGTCTGGAAATCAGTAGCCCCAAGGTAGTGATAGACCATGTGAATGACGCTGGCTCCCTTGCTGTAACTAATTCCGTCAAAAATCGTACGTATTTCATCTGGGTGATTTACGGCTACCTCTACGGGGTGCGTATGTTCGAGTGCGTCTAGTTTGAGTGCTTGCTGTTGTTCGTCGACTGCAAACTGAGTCCACATTTTCCAATTCGGGAAAATATGATCAACTGCAAGA
>CAZBRN010000003.1:0-4518 GCA_964494545.1 uncultured Candidatus Saccharibacteria bacterium
GCTGAAGTAACTGCTGAAGCTGCTGCCAAACTCTTGTAAAAGTAGGTTGTACATCTCCACCGTGCTGTAAGCTAGAAGCTGAAGTAGTGGTGTCTGTTACTGGTATGAATGTTAAGTTAGCACCAGTATCAAATAGTGCATCAGGACCAGGGTTACCTGAACCTCTTGTAAGCATGTGACACTCACCTGCTACTGCTGCGGTAGTTGGGTTATTCTGCTTAGTCCAGTTAGTTTTGAATGTTTGCCCTGCTGTTAAGGCGTTTACGATTGCATCGCTGCTTGAAAATCCTGCCATAATTATCCTCTTTCTTTCATATTATTTAATCCCATATCACCTTAACGTCTCCTACAAGGGCTGTGGCTGCGAGCGTTCCTCTCGGTAGACACAAACACCCAAGAAAAGCATCATCGTAGATACGAGGTATTTGTCCACCACCTACTAGTGCGTCTTTTTCGTATGGTGCTGTTATCTCAAATATCTGTGTCCATAAAAGAGGCTTAACTATCACGAGCGAGAATAAACCTACGTCTGCACCTAGCATTTGTACGGACTGTATTGATTGCACCTCTATATCACCGTCCTGCAACCCTATAAATGGGTTGCCTGATTGTCCAGCAGTGTTTACCGATGAAGTAACAATAGTGCCTGTTGCAGTTGAAGCGTTCATTTGTACTGTCCGTGAGGTTCTCCCTGACACACCATCTTGATTAGTGTAGGTAAAGTAAAAACTCTGACCACCGACACCAGGGTTTGTAAGAATTGCCATTACCTGACCGCCCCCAGAACGAGGACAAGTGATTGTGTTGTCCAGTACTTGTTCAGTAGTATCTGATGTATCTATTAACGGATAAAACATTAAGTAATCACATAAAATCAACGGCATAGGTAGTGCTGTAGCTGTAGCTGTCATAGCTGTTATTGAGCGTAGATACTTCGTGCTAGGGGTTACGTTAGCTCCATGCTGAAAGCCACCTCTTGCTGTTCTGGTGAGTGCAGTTGACTCAAACTGAGTACCAACATAATACTGAGCTGGTGGATTGCCAGGACTCATAGATAAATCAAACCAAATACCAGCAGTAGAAGCCTGAGAAGGAGTTTTACGCCAGACATACTGACGAACTCTACCTTCAAGCTCACAATCTATTAGTTGTTTGGTGTTGACAATGCTCATTAGTCGAATACCACGCCTAAGTCGCTTGCTGCGAACTGTGGGGTAATTCCTGTGCTTACGCTTAGTGGAGTTGTAATTGTTCCAGATACGATGATTCTTGTGTCACCGTCAGTGGAGATTGACCAGTGTGTTAAAGTGTTAGAACCACCAGTACAGCTTGGAGCTTGTAGTAGTGATGCGTTTGTTACTGTATCGCCAGAAACAGTCCATGATGCACCATCTCTAGCTATGTTGATAACACCATAGCTTGTATAGGTTGCTTCGCTGGTTGTCGTTGCTCCTGCCTCACCTGGGTCAGCTGTATGCAAGTGGATGTCAAAATCCGTTGCTGCATCCCACCAGGGAGCTGTTCCTTCAAATATGTATGAAGCTAATGCTGTTTCTGATGTGTTTGATAGACTCATTTCTTACCTTTCGTTTTAACGGTTATTTCACCGTTTTTAATTGTTATTGTTGCTTCCTTGACTTCTTCGATAGATAACTCGTACTCACGAGCTAGTTTCTCGTAGCCAAGCACAAGCCAGCTATCCAATTTAGTAGCCATAGGTAGTCCTTTCTGACCATTGTTTTGTAAATGTTGTAACGTCATCTGCAAACGTCATTGTCCCTGCCGACTTGTTGTATCGCTTGATTTGCCAAGCTGCGTCAGTGGCATCACTGCCAGGTAACGCTTTACCCAAATAGACAAGGTTTGTGTCGGTTGTTGTGTCGTTGCGTGATTCATACAGGGTGCTCCCTGACAGGCTCCCTATGCTAGAACCGTCTGGGTTCATCACCTTTAGCGTCGTCGGAAACTCTGGCTTCAATCTGCTCGCAGTGTCAATGCTTTGTAATTGAGCGAGTACTTCATCCCACCTGTCAGGGTACTCAGGTATCTCAACTTTCGGCATCGCTTTTATTGCTTCCGCAACTGCTTTATAACCTTCTTTTGTCGCAGCTTTAAGCTCGCTTAAGTCAATGTCTGGAGCTTGCACAGTCACTTCTGGTGCTTCAACATGTACCTGTGGCGCTATATCTAGTCCGTTAATAGCCGCCATAATGTTATGGTCAAGTTTCTGCAAAGTTTCAACGACTTTTTTATCGTCATACGTAGGGTCTTCCTTTTCCACCATTTTCTTGATAGATTCACGGATGTCCACAAAAAGAGCACCTAACGACTTTGTGTCCTCAGTGCTTTTCTCTTTCATTTCGTCAGCGATATAGATTACTTCTTGCAATAGCGTTGCTATGTCCTCTAGCTTGCGCGTTTTCTGGACATTCATCGTATACAATTCAAGTTTGTCCCGCTCTTCGGGGGTCAACTTTTTGTAATCTATTTTTGGTTTTTTATTTTCCATGTGATTCCTTATACGAAACGCACAGCTCGTTGTAATTCCTCTACGTCTATAATGACAGCAAGCTCGTCTATACGCAAGACACAAATTCTGTCGTCTATAGATTCCTGATTCATGTCCCACTCAATTGACACTTTATGACGCAAAGATAAATCCTTTATGTACGCTTTGTTCGCTTTGTGTTGCCTGAACGCTGAATCGCTCTCACGAAGAAGTGAGCGGTCTTTGTAGAACTCATCCTTCTGTAGCCGTCTCATAATACTGCAATAATAGCGTCCTCTCGACACGCTCGTAGTTCATTGTCCTCTGGGTGCGGTACTGCCGTATATCGCTCAAACCACACCTTATCGCCTATTGTGCAGGCGGTCACATCATCTGCAACAGCCACCACAACACCAATGGGTCGATGGCTTACCCATTCTTCTTGAATAAACACGCCTGAATCGGTTTGTTCTTTCGGTTTATCAACCTTGATAAGTACTAACTTCGGTGCTAACTTCATCGTCATCTTCCTCTTCAATTATCATGGCTCCAGCAGTAAGGAGTAATCCTGCTACTGTTAGAGCTGTTTTAACAGATTCTATCTCAGATTCAGCAGGGTCTAAAATACCTCGTTCACGGAGGTCAATAACTCCCTCTTCAGGATGCATAACATCACATCCAAATCCGTAAGAGATTTTGTGCTCTTCTGTAATACCTGCATTGGCATAGATTTTTTTGAGTGGAATGCTCAATGCGTCATAAACTGCTTTCTCTACTTCTGTTGCGGTATCACCCTGTGATATAGCGTAAAGAAGCGTCCCACCACCGACGACGACACCGCCTCGCAGGGCTGCTTTTGAAGCACCTACGGCATCCTCGAATCGGTAGTGACGCTCTTCTGCATCTGATTCACTCTTCCCCCCAACAAATACAGCCACAATCTTCTGTTCAAGTGCCATGAGTCTATCTTGTGCGAATCTACGAGCAGCTTCGGTCTTTCCTGTTTCTTTTAACTTGCGGAGTTGGTCCAGTTTTGCTTCTAAATCTTCTACGACAGGATGAGCATTCACAATAACTGTTTCTCTTGGTTCAACGGTGACTTTATCAGCCGAACCAAAATACTCTTTTTGAGGAGCAGATAATGACTGCGACGAATTTCGAGAAATAAGTTTTGCCCCACATGCAGTAGCCACATCAGATAGGTATTCAGAATGACTCATAATGTGTTCTGGTACTCGCGCAACAGCAATGTCCGCAAATCCCTTCAAGCGGTTGGCAACAAGATACGCTAGTGCATCACCTGCTACATCACTACAGACAATAAGGAATCGTCGTTCTCCTGTTTCATACGTTGCCATTGTCTCAAGAAGAGGCATAATATCGTCACGGTCACGTAATTTTGCATCAATAACAGCAATTTTAGGGTTCGGTACCTCGTAGTAGATGCTATCTCCCATAAGATAGGGGCTTGCAGGACCTGAGTCTATTTTAAAACCACTTATCACCTCTGAGTAAGTGTCTTGATTTTGTGAAAAATTGAGCAGAATAGGGGTGTCTGCTCCCGCCTCAAACATAAGTTTCCCAACTAACGTACCGACTTCCGCATCACCTGCTGACACACTTGCAACCTGAATCAACTTTTCTTCGGTTACTTCGGTATCTACATATGAGCGAACTTGCTCGACAATTTTTGGCGAAAGTGTCTCTAACTCTCGCTTTATTGCCATTGGACTCATACCCATATATACCAATTTTGCGAGAGCTCGCATGACTGCGTAGGTCAGAACTGTTACTGTGGTCGTTCCGTCTCCTGTTGCTGAGTCAAGTGCGAGTGCTGCTTCGCGCATGATGTCGATGATTGCGTCTTCTGCATCATCGTTTGATTTCACCATTTTTGCGACTGTTACGCCGTCATGAGTGATACCAACACGTTTTCCTTTCTTCCGAAAGACCACGTTTTTACCCCTTGGTCCAAGCGTTTCACTTACTGGTTTATACAGTTTTTCCGCCCCGCGCAGAACCACATCAAG
>CAZBRN010000003.1:4618-29593 GCA_964494545.1 uncultured Candidatus Saccharibacteria bacterium
TCAGTTGTTGCAATACTTGCGTTCGTTACTGAGTAATCTAACGCTTGAACAACTTGCGTAGTGTTCGTATTGGTCGTTGCGCTAACTTGCGTATGAGCTTTCGTACCATATGAGTAACCAGTTCCTTCCGTAGTTGCTACTGAACCATTGTTGATGGCATCCTTTAAGTAATCTAACGATGTTGCGGCATCTGCTCCAATAAGTACTTCGTATGGAACGTTTGCGACACCACCAGATAATGTCGTAGCTCCCCACGATAGGTGAGAAGATGTTTCAGCTACTGCATATTGATTCGCAGCAGTTCCAAATTGACGAGCTTCAACTACCTGTGTGGTGTTAGTATTAGTCGTTGCTGTTACCAATGGATGAGCTGTCGTACCTAATGAGTACTCTGTACCTGCTGTTCCACCTGATGCGTTAATCGCAATCTTAAGATTGTCAAGCGCAATAGCTGCTGAAGCACCAATAAGCACTTCGTTTTGCTGTGCTGGGCTGGAGAGAGTTGTCTTGTAAGTGTACGTACGACCTTCAATCGTTACCGTATCACCGTCACTTGGAGCAGTCGCGTCACTTGTAAGCGTTTGGGTCGCTTTTACCCCTGTGAGAGCTGTTTTGAACGTATAGGTGATATTTCCTACGGTGACGGTATCACCATCAGAAACATTGGTCGTATCGCTCGTCAGCGTCTGTGTTGCTAATGTACCTGAGAACGTTGTTGCGTTTTTCTCCAGATACAATACTTTCTGTTCTAGCTTGGAATCGTTTGGAATGGTTGTTGGGTCAAGACCGACAGCATTCGCTCGGATTACAAGTTCTTGTCTACTTGGCATGATAATTTCCTTTTTTTATACCGATACTCGGACTAAATTGCTTTTCTCTGGTGGGCAGTTTTAGAGATGCCCAGCTCTATGGCTCATTAAGGAGCAGTTGTTCGGGTCAATTCAACGACACATGCAGAGCGCTCTACACCCCAACCGTAGATAGTGGTGAGGCTGGTTTCCCATGCATCACTTCGTACCATCCACTGAGTGGAGAACTTAGGTGCTTGCTGCATAGCTTTGCTGATAGCGTTCTTGTGGAAGAACAAGTTTCGACCAGTGGTGCTTGTAGGTACGTTCTGTGAGTGGAAGATTTCCAAATCATAGACTTTCGATACCATACCATCTGAACCGTCAGTAGCTCGTCCAGGTTTTCCAGTCTGGTCGTATGCGGTGTATTTGTTTACACCCATAAGGTCAGCTTTGGTATAGCTACCAACTACGCCACGACGCATTGAGCTTGGTGCGTTTGCAAGGTCAAAGGTCGTTACGACTGACAAGATGTCAGCGTCGTCGATAGCAGCACCACCAGATACTGAGGTACCAGCGCTAGCGTACAATGCGAGACCATCGGTGTCGATTTGACGAGCCAATGCTTCACTCATTCTTTCGTAGAATGCACTCTTAAGGTCATAGTTGCTCTGTACAGATGCAATGTTCTCGATTTTTACACCAACGTAGTAGTGCTTGTCGATGTTCAAGACTACTGGTGCGCCTTCTGGTGAGTCGAACGTGAGGTCAGTAGATGCACTCTTTGCACGAGCGTTTACAGCTGCGGTAAACGGACTGCGGATGAGGTCTCCACCACCTTTTGCAAGACCAGAAAGGTCCTTTACTAATTTAGCGATTTGAAGTTCTTTGTCGAATGGTTGCTGAATTTCGCGTGACCACAATTCCTGTACATACTGTGAGGTCTGTGCAATGGAAAGGGTAACGTTACTTGAGGTCGTTGGGTTTGCCATTTTTATTTTATCCTTTTACTTAATTATTTTTTCGGAGGTTTCTGCCCAATAGCGGCATATAGCTCCTCTATACTCATGTCTTCAGGACGTTTGTTTAAGTCTAATTTCTTAGCCGAACTTCCATCTGGACGTAAACCAGTTGCGGCAGCTTGTTTCGCCACGTTCTTTACGGTGCGTACATTCTTCTGCGATGCGGTTTCTTCCACAAGTTCCATGTAAGATTCTACAAATTCACCATACGATATATCGGGGTCTGCTACGGTACGTGTTTGTGGGTTAAACCCTGACATACGTAGATACCACGTGTTTATCGCATCAGCTATCGCTGGATGGAACTCTGGAGAATTCTTATCAAGGATTGGAAACTTCGCACTTACCTGGGGACTATCTACTCGAAGCGCCATCTCCCATTTGATGTAATCCGCTCGGCTTAATCCTTGGTTGTACGATTGCTCGGCAGCTGCACGTCTATCCTCATCTAATTTCTTGATGGTTTCAGGGTCGGCGTTTAGCTCTTTCGCATAATCCATACCTTGTGGGTCTGGTTTTGAAGGTGCTGGTCTTTGTTCTGGAGAGCCGTACTTCTTAAGAAGTTGTTGAATTCGTAGCTGTTCTCTTCGGGAAGGTGGTTTTTGCTCTTCCTCCTCTTGCTCGCTTTCTTCTGAAGATTGTTCATCAGACTCTTCGTCTTTTGAGTCCTCTTCACTCTGTTCTAAGCTTTCTTGCTGTGATTCAGCATGAGGATTGGCTAGTTCAACTGGTTGCTCCTGAGACTCGTCTGGATTGACGACCTCCTCATTAGAGTTGATTTGCTCGTCTTCCATATTGTCTCTCTTTCTTCCCTCGATATAGCACGGGAGGCTGCTTGTTTATTTTACTGCCCTCGATTTCAGCGGGCGACCTGATGCTTCTATATTACCACTTTTTTAAATATGGGCAAGCCTTTAGCGTCAGTACCTACCAATATATAGTCAGTTGGGATTCGTTGTACCAATAATCCCTGTTCTGTTTGACCTTTTAATAGATTGCCCTCAAGCGTCCACGACAGAGGCAACAATCGCTTCATATTTGCCCGTATCTCTTCTTCAGTTAAATGAGGAATCGTTTCGGGAGGAGTTTGTCTGAGTATCTTCCTATAGAAATCACTTTCAGGATGGTAATACTTCGCCATACTGTTCTTTCAAAAGTCTCTCTGCGTTATCGTTTTCCGCAAATAACTGCTCAAATTCTGCTATGAGAATGTTTGCAAGTTCCCATTTCCCTGCAAGTTCTTCACGAGAAACAGAACCAATGGGTTGCCCATTAGGGAGGAAGTGACGATAAAACTCTATTCTTGTCTGTGCTTTCGCACGCAATTCTGCGTATTCTTTAGAACGAGAATACTTCGCTTTCTTCTTTGCATCCTCAATTTGGGATGTATCTGGAGCCTTTTGTGGCAGCTCCGTACCATACGAGTCACCTATTAAACCACTTTGTGGGTTCATAGTTTTCCTATCTGCTCTGCGGCATTAGCTATATCAGGATTATTATACATTCCCGTTGAATTTGCAATCGTTTGTGGCTGTTGCATTTTCGCTGATTGTATTTCCTTTACTTTGTCATCCATAGCTTTCATCGTTTGTTCTTGCTGCATTTCTTGTACTTGCTGTGTAAGTTGCTGTACTTGTTCCATGAGCTGTCTTTCCGCTGGGCTTGGTCCTTCTTTCATCGTAATGAATTCGTCAGCGTTCTTTATATCAGTAAACTGTCCAAACGCAGCTGCGATTTTATCTGGATGTATTTCAAATCGAGGGTCGTCCTTAAACAAGTTCTGGAATTTCGCAAGATTACCAATAAATCGTTCGAGGCTCTGTAGCTGCTTTTCTTTGTTCGTCTTACGGGTTGAATCGGTTGCTATATTGAATCTATACTCCACCCCTTTGAGTGCACCTGGTTTAATCGTTAAATCACCAGCTGTCATGGAGATGTCTGGTTTGAATATTGATGAACCAACCTGTTCTTCTCCTGTAAATGGATTGGTCGTAAATAGTTCAAGCACATCTTTGTATCCTGCTTTTACAAGTGCTTCTATGTCCTTGTAGAAAAGCTGGACAGGAATATCTTCTGTACCTATATTAGCAATCAACGAGAAGAAGCCATCTGTTAATTCTTCAATTGCGGCTTCGAGATGTCGTAGTTCTGCACCGTCACGAGTTGCCTCTTTATCTGAATACATATCTATCGCTGCTGGTGTTCTTCCCTGTGATGGGTTAAGCGCCTCAGCTCCAGGAATAGATGCGTTCTGCGTACCGAATAGTGAGAGGAGAGAAGCGGTTAACGTCGTCTGCGCTCCCTGATACGTAGAGAATCCTGCGGTGTTTGTTGGCATCGGACGGATAGAATTTGGAATAGTCTCCATCAAAACAGGGTTTGGTTTTGTCACGTCAAGTGTGTGCTTCAAGACACCATTTGCGTTGACGATGATACCAGGCGCAAGGTTTCTCTTTAAGTTTGCGAAATAGAAGTTTGTTAATCCATCTCGTGCAAACTGAAGTGGTTTTGCCCGTTGGAAGTCACCAAGACCGTAGAACGAATCAAATAGCGGTTGCGAGTACTTAATAACAAATGGGATACGACCATTTTTGTGTGGGTTATCAAGCTCACGAACTTTAATAAATCCGTTATCTGGTGCAAATGTTATCCACTTACCGTCATCACCAGCTTCATATCTGGTTGCAAGACAGATTCCCTTATTTGAACCTTGCTGATTTCTGTCGCGTTCAACATAGGTGTCTTTCTCAATATCATTTCCAGAAGTAGTTGTCTTTGTTTTATCAACTAATTCTTTGAGCGCATCACGGTCCCAACCATCTCCATCAATTTCGTTCTCTAAAATTTCTTCAAGTGTCTTCTTAGACAACCAAGTAAGTGCAGTGATGTAGTCGCTATCCGCGATTGAAACTTTCCCTTGCTGTGGAATTAAATTACGAGGATTCCATAGCCAACAATCTGGTCCAATGTATCCTGTATGAGAAGTATTCCAGTCGTAGAACATCGGCATGTACCCATACACCGATGAATAGAACTGCCACATATTGAACTTTTCAGTGAGTGAGCGTTGAGCATTTGCATTTGGATATATCCACTTTTGGCGCAGAATATCCATTAAAGCTGCTTTTCCAATATCTGCTCTTCCAACAGATTCAGTTTCTCCTTCAGGGAGCTTTGCCATCACACGGTCTGCACGCTCCTTCGCCAATGTAGTCGTGTAGCTATCGGTTATCTTTGAGCCATCGACCTTATTTGAGACTGAATCATATACCTGTCCGATGAGCATTGCCTCTAACGGGTCGAATGTCTGAATATATTGTCGGTGAATATCCCAATCCGATTCATAATCAGATTTGTATTCGTACTCGTATTGCGACTTTTCTTCGTTTTTTTCGGGTTTTTCTGTCATTTTTGATACCTTTTTGCTTTTTTTAGGTCACTTTTCACATTATAGCACTAAAGTAATCCGTACTCATTAGTATGTTTCTGCATGTCAAATTCAAGCGGTTTTTCGTCTTTTACCAGTCCAAACTTTAGATGTAGGAAGAAATATCTCAACGCGTCTGGTCCATGGTCGTTTTCCTTTACAGGTATGTCCGTCGGGTTGCGGTCAGGTTTCTCTTCAGGGAAGCGATAACTCTCTATTTCAAACACCAAATGCTTACAGTTCGTTCCAATATAGAGGCTTGGCTTTGGAAGACCAACCAATTGCATTCTTGGAAGGAGTTTTTCTGTGACAAGAGATATTCCCATAGCGTATCCGCGTTCGTCATTTGCCTTATTTACGCCCACCACAGGAAATTCTCGCCCCATGACCTCTACTGCATCTCTGTTTGCCGAATCAGCTACCAAAAATACTAATCGTTTATCTCCAATGACGTTACGAATTCGTGGTAACACCATATCTAGCGTCTCTTCCTTGCCGTAAACCTCATCAACAACGTACCATGTCTGGTCTTTATCTACGCCTATAAGAAGGAATGCGGTGGTATGCCATCCAAAATCTATCGCACCATAATAAGTAAGGTCTTCGGGCATATCCAGCGGTTTCATGAGGTGAATATCCCGATTGAAACTTGGATAAACCGCTCCCTGAACACTTCTAAACTCTAATTCATACTCTTGCATAAAGGCAGATAAAGTCCCTTTCTTCTCCGCATCACGTTTCGCTCGTTCAATGTGTTCTGCAATAACGTACGGAGAATCTCTCCAGGTTGCTTCCTGATAAAACCACTCAGGGTCTTCTTTACGAAGCTCAATAAGGTCATAAAAATGGTTATATCCTCGTGGAGTACCCATAAATATCGCCCATCCGTTCGTCGTGGAGAACATCGGCTCGTACACTTCGTCCCAGTTTGCGGGGTCCTGGTCACCATATTCGTCAAAAATAAGCCCATTCATACGAAATCCACGGTGAGAATCTGCTTGGTCACTTCCTAAAAGTTGGAGAGAACTTCTTGGCTTGTCTTTATCGTGGTTGATAATGACCGTTTTACCACCAGGTAACTTAATTTCAGTATTTTCAATATAATTGAACTCAATAAGCAAATCTTGTTCATTTTTCTTGTAAATGAGCTCTTTTGGGATTAACGGCACATACTGTCTCCATACCACCTCATGAGCCTGCTTGTACGTTTTGAAGACGATTCCGTACCGTCCCTGCTCTAATACCGCTGAAATCCATGCGTGCTGGGTCGCAAAATATGTTTTACCACTCTGACGACCCATAAGTAAGATGCCACGCTTAAAACCATCCTGCATGAAGGCTTTGTGTGCAAGAGCCTGTTTTTTATGCGCTTTATACGCCATTGAATTAGAACTTGCTTTTTAGTTGGTCAAAATCGACAGCTGAAGGTTCTTCAGATGATTTTGTGAATACCTGTACGATAGTTCCACCGATTGCTTCTTCTTGGACACCATCTTTCACTTGAGGCTTTTTCCTCCAGAAGAAATCAAACAGCCAGTCTTTAATACGCAAATAGCGCATTTCATCTAAGAATGTCTTTTCATTTTCAGCATCTATTGCAATGTTATTTTCACGGGCAACGACCATCGCAGCCTGTGGGTCTTCGTGGAACACAAACCGACGTGCAACGTAGAACTTATCCCGTATTTCATCGCCCACCTTAACCTTGACCCTATTTCCTTGGTCATCTATTACCACTCGAAGAAGTGTAATGAGAAATTCTGGCTCACGCATGTTCAGACCAGTTTTTGTCTCATAACTACGCACTTTAAACTCGTACATCAACTCATAATTATGGTTGAAAGCAATAGTTTGCAATTTTGGTTCAGCCGCAAGCCTTTTAGTGGGGTCTGGATAATTGTTTGGGTCTACGAGGTACTTGTCTACCTCGCCGATGAGTTTCCCTTGCTGACCAATCTGCATCCCACCTTGAGGAGTAGCCTGTCCTTTTAATAACGCCGCTGTGAGAAGCGCTTGGCTCTCCATCAGCTGGTCCACACGACGACGAAGGGTTTCCATGTCTTCATTGTCGGTGTCTGTCGGTATTTCGTCTTTTGGAGGCTCTGGAGCAGGAACCTCTTCCTTTGCCGCTGCTAATTTTGCTTCGCGTATCGCACGCATTTTATCGCCGAATGCTTTTCGCTCTTCTTCGGTCCATTCTTTTTTAGGCATTTTCTCGCTCCCAAGTGACTGCTTTTACTGCCCACATCTGAGCTGTTTGAGCTTCTGTGATTGCAATTGACGCAAGTCTTGCTCGTTCGTCACGGTTATTTCCCCTATCTTCGTCTAGTGTGTCAATAATCATGGCATAGAGCTCTTTTAGTTTTTGTACTTTATTATCACCGCTTGGGTTGAACTGTAGTCCTACAGCCTTTTGACCTACGGTAAGTGGATTTTCCATTTTTTACCCTCTTGTTTTCGTTAATAATTTTGAGGTGTTTGTTTTAGTGCATAATACCACATACTGTCAATAAGAAATAGGACCCCCTGTCCCTGCAAGGTTTGCTTCGACGTTAGGTTGATTACTCGCTGGTATTCCGTACAGTGGGTGCTTGATAGTATTGTAGAGAGAACCACCACCCCCGTGCTGATTCGCTCTGCAATTGACCAGGTTGACGTAATCGGGGTCGTATATCAGAGCCTGGATTTTAAACTATCAATGTGCTTGTCCCTAGCGACACCGTGTACGTTGGTTTTAGATGTACCAAGAACATGTGTTACCGAGTCTTTGACCTGACCCATCAAGGTCATTGACATCATACTATCACACGTGCTAATCTATGTACAGTACTTTGTACGCAAAACCCATCAAGGATAAACCCCTCCACGCGAGGGGTTTCTCTTTTGTGCTATACTACATACGGGACCCACGCTCCCCATTCTATTCTTCCTTGCAAGAGACCCCAAAATACTTTTAGTACGAGGGGTTTTTTGCTATAATATAAGTGCGGTATTGCACATTTTGTACGCCATATATGTCTTTTTTATACAACCCTATAGCCGCAGGGTAGGTACGCCTCTCTTCTCTCGCGTTTTAAGAGAGGAATAAGGTCCCAAGGCTCCAGCAGGGACCACCTAGACCATCTAAAAGCCCCCTACACACTCGTAGAGGGCTCTTTTATACCAAGGAACCTTTACAGTTAGAGATACTAAGACGTTTATAGTAGACGTTTCAGATGTTTCAGACGTTAATGACGGACGTTAAGGTACTACGTAACGCTATCGCTTATATATATTATTCTCCCGAGAGACTCACAAGCGCACACCTATGGGGGGTATACCTCTGTTACATGTATGTATATTATAAAAGATGTTTTTATCACATCATGCACATGTATGCGTGGATATAATGCCGCGATTCTGGACACTCTAACACCTTACAGACTGTTTACGCCTGTATTGACGCTACCTCTGTTAGGACAAAAACAAGTATATTGTATAATATGTTTACTGTTCGTTTTCACCTAGCGCGCTCGTCAAGTCAATAGTGAGTGTAACACCTGTAGTAGTCTGTTCAACTCTTTGAGTAGCTTTGCCATGTACGCGGTCCAGTACTTCTTTTGCGCTTGCTAATGCTACGCTTGCATAACTTGCGCCTTCTTTCGTACCTGTTTTACCCAACTTTCTACTGTACTCCATAACTTCTAAAACAGTATCCTCTGCTTGTTCTGCATGGTTCTCCAGATATTTCATTACTCTAGGTTTTGCTAAGTTCTCACTAGCTATCACGCTTGCGGTCTTGTAGTCGCTTGTATTGTATGTTTTCAATACTGCTCTTGTTGCGCTCTGCTTTGGGTTCTCCAGTAATTGTTTTGCAAATGCTAACTCCTTACGAGTCAATGTAGTTCTTCCTATTACGCGTGATTCTTTATTACGTTGTGCCTGTAAGGATGTATTCTCCTCTGCTGTTATCTGTTGTACCTCTGTTTTAACTGAGGTTACCTCTGTTGGTGTTGTATTATCGTCAATAATATTACCACTGTTAACTGTTGATTGCTTCTCTGTTGGTGTGTTGTTGTGTGGTGTTGACATTGTTGCTTTTGTTGTGGTAAACTGGGGTCAAGAAGTTGCTTCGATGGCACTTCCTACCGAGTTACCTCTATTATAACAGAGGTAGTGTACTTTTAAAAGCTAGACAATGACACTGTACCCAAGGTATCAGAGTTGTATTCAATTACAAGCACTTAATCCGTAGCCTATGATGCGACGAAAGGTGTACTCAAAATAAATTGGACGTTACAGCGTAAAACTAGCGGTGTGTACCTTAACAATTTATTGAACGAAAAAGAGTGATATACACCTGAAATGGTGTATGTTGTAGCACTTGCGTAAAATAGTGCGTACAACAACTAAAAGGTATGAGAGATTATCCTGCTTGCATAGGCAAGGGGATTTTTGTACTTATAAAGGATTCACATACTTGCAAGTGTTTACAGCACTATTATGTATGTGATACGTGAAAATTTATTATCGGTATCCGTTCAATAAACTATGAACCATGAATGCACATTGAACCGCTTTGATGATGATTTTTCACATTATCGCCTATTAGATGTATGAAAGCATTCATGTGTACCGCTTTTTACATGACATGTAAGGAGTAAAACATGAAAATTACAATTAAGCACGTTGATAACGTACAGACGATACACGTAAACACACCGGATTTTGAGTATATGGACGCTTTAAGCAACACATACGAGGTAATAGCGTAATGAACAGTAAACAATGTGCCTTCTATGGCATAACAAAAATAGTACTATAAATTAAAAGCAAAGCGGTACGCATGAGTGCTTGCGGACACTCACACGCATAACATGCGTGGTATATATGCCCTACGAAAGCATGTATACAAGCAACGGGGTAACTGGACCTTATAACAGTGACAGGCGCCCCACATACTAACTAAAAAACGTGCCGATGGCACAAGAGGAGAATAGCATGGGTGAATACAAGCACATCCCACGCGTTGCCAGTTTCGTTGTAACTGGTAAAGGTAAAGCAAGGGTCTTTCGACCTGTGAACGAGCGAGCGCACAAGTTCGCACGTAAAGCAGGCAAGCGCACACGATTGTCGGTATCCGACTTGAAGAGTGCTAAAGGCTATTACAAGTTCCGCCAGTATGTGAATGGCGAGCTAAAAACAATCAAGTTGTAAGGAGTGAGAGCTTTATGACGGATGTGGAAAAAGCACGTTACATCGCTGTTGTCATGTGTATACATGGCATAAGCCTGTAGCAAAAACCAGCCTGATAGGGCTGGTGCTGGGTACGGACGTACACTCCCGTACTTAGCACCTGCTCTATGAGCAGAGAAGAGGGTAAAGCAATGCAACGAAGAATATGGGGCAAGTCTTTTTACCAGAGGTAAATAGCTATAGCGCACCACTGCGAGGGTGCGTTATATGGTGTTTACAACACCGCAATAACAATAAAGCATACGTCGTATGCAGAAAGGGTCATGATATGACAAACCCGTTAAAAGGCAAGGGTGACATGGTAAAAAATGTCATAATTGCGGTATTAGTGACAGGCATAGTTGCCTTCGTCGCAGGGATGCGCTATCAAGCGAACGTACACACAGCTACAGAAGCACGTGTACATGAAGCAGTTGCGTCTATCCCAAAAGAATAGTGGTAGTTCCTGAACCACAACAGGAGTTACCAACAATCGAGGTCGTGGAAGCACCGCAAGGCTGTGCTCAATACCTACCATTGGTAGAGCAATACGACTGGGATGCACGTGTCATGCTTGCCATTATGGAAGCAGAATCTCACTGTAAGACTGACGCAGTGGGAGACACGTGGGAAATAGGTGGGATATATGCACCGTCATGTGGACTGTTTCAAGTACGCACAATAGCCGAGTGGCGTGGTACGTGTGAACAGTTACAAGAACCAGCGTTCAACATTGATACAGCGTATAAGGTGTATCAAGGGCAAGGTTATAGCGCATGGAGCGTATACAACAATGGCACATATAAGAAGTATTACTAAGGAGAAAGCATGAAAAAATCACACGCAGTAATATACACATTAAGCTATTTCACACTAATAGAAATAACTATGTTCGGGATGTTCAATCATTGGGTAATACCAGATTTCTGGCAGACAAATTTATATTTCGTCATTTTTACAGGATGGATTCCTCTGATACCAATTTTGACAGAATGGAGTGATTTAAAGTAAAAACTGATTAAGTAAGGGAGAATGCGTGAAAACAGTAGTTTTAATAGCTATATTTTCGTATATAGCATTTATGGTGGGCTTGTGTATAGCACCGTCACCAACCATTAAACCAATACAGTACACCGTTTTTGAGGACGGTACGCTCGTTATGGTCATGAGTGATAACTCACAGGTGGTGCAATGCTTACCAAAGCAACTATGTAAGGGAGAACGATGACAGCAAAGCAAATGGACCTACAAAAGCGGGCTTCACGGCTCGCTTTTTTCTTGTTCGACAGTGAACAGAGGGCATTATCCGACCATATAAAACTTGGTCGATATGCTCAAGCATATAACCTAATACGAACAGCGGAGGGAAGAAGTGAATCTTAAGGAAGAAGCAATCAAGATGGTAGCTCAAGCGCGTAAAGCAGGTGCTACTGCTATCAAAGTAGAGTTTGAGGGAAGAGTTGGACGATACTACGCAAATGGATACGGAACAAAAATTTCGTGTGAGACGGCTCATGAGCGCATACTCACCTACCTCAAAGATTATGGGCTGGCAGAAGAAGAAGGGGATATCCCAAGGGGCATGGCAAAGCCTATGAAATGGAAGTACCCTATCATGTATTCAAGGGTATATGGTGATTGTGAAACTGAATGGACGGTCACATTGTCACTCGATAAAGCAGAGAATGTGTTGCATCTACTCACTTTTATAGATGCGTTCAATCATCTTGCAAAATCGTTGAGGAAGAAAGAGATTGGTACGGATGGTGCAGGTATGCATATGGCATTCTTGTTCAACAAAGAATGTAAATATCCTGTTAGAGAAGTCTACGGCTATCGTAAGTTCGGGAATTTCAAGAAAAGTGTCACACCACTTTTACCAGCACTATTCTTCATAAGTGCAAACATGGAGAAAGACGGAAAGGTATATACCCGTTCAGCTGGACCGCGACAGGCGACTATAAGTGGTGGCAAATTCAGCGCAATACATTACGGTGGGGGAGCACTAGAGTTTCGAGTGTTTGACCCATGCTATAAGAAGCCAAACCAGATATTGACAAACTTTATTGTTATGAGTAAGTGCCTCCGTTATTGGACCGACCAAGATAAGGTGAATAATAAGAAGTTGTACGACTCGTATCCAGCAATAAGTTTTGGGCGAAATAATACATCGGATATTGAGACACTGTATTACAGCAAGGAGCATATAGATTTATTAAATAAAGGGCTTGTAAAGGTAAAGCCAGCTAGTGTGAGCGTTAAAGAGTTGAAAGTAGAACGAAAGTTCAACAGAACAAAGCGTCATGTGAAGAAGTGGGACGGAAATAGCTATAGCTATGGTTCGATGGTTTTAAAGTAAGGAGGATAGTGTGAATAGTGAGGTTTTAGCAGAAGCAATTGATGCCGTCAATAGTATGAAGCGTGGACCTTTTCGATTAACAGGCTTGAAGATAGAGTTTGAAGCAGTGTTTTTCAGAGAACGTTCTTCATCTACATGTACAGGTGATACATGTACCTCAAGAGAATGCCCGAATGGCTGTTGGTACGATGATGACTACGATACAAGACGGTATGATTGTACAGGAGAAGGATGCCGTAATGGAACGGTTACTTGTACTCCCTGTAGGGGAACAGGTAGGCGTAAGCAATTGTCTACAGGAGACATGGTAAACCACTTAGCATGTGGTGGACGTGGATGGATACAATGCAATGTTTGCGAAGGAGAAGCGACGCTTCCATGTGATTGCAATGATGGTTCGTTAAGTTGTGAGCATATTCACATAGAACCAAATAATATGCGTTCGTTTAACGATTATGTCTTAAAGCAACTTGTGCCTTTAGGACTTGCTGAAGAAGGCAGATATATACATGGTACTGTGCTTGCGGATAAGTATTGTCCAACGGGTGCGCTCAAGTATAGTAAGTTTTATGTTGACCATTCAGTTGATACGGAGTGGACTATGACACTTTCATTAGAGGATGCTTCGGTTATCCAGCATCTTCCAGAGATTATCCGTATCTTTACAAGTATTGGTGAAAAGCTCGGTAACGGGACAAGTTCACGTGGAGCAGGATTTCATATGGCACTCCTCAATAGTGAGGGAGCAGTGTATCCTACCTCGAATGGACAGATGGACCATTTCAACAATTTCCGTAAAAGCATGTCATTGTTGATGCCAGCACTCTTCTTCATGGGTTCAAGTACAGAAAAGAGCCGACCATTACGCTATCGTCAACCAGTAGTACGAACGAGTTCAGATGGCAAGTATAATGCTATCAATTACACAGGAGGAGCACTAGAGTTTCGAGTGTTTGAAACGTGTTACGAACGACCAGAAGCAGTGTTTGAGTACATCATTACGATGGCACGTTGTATGAAGTTCTGGACACCAACGTTTACACCGTCAGGACTTCGCAAAGTCATTACACGATGCAAGTTCGGGACTGAAGAGAACGAGAGCTTAGAGCGATTCTACAAGAAAGAGAAGCACGTTCGGTTGCTTGATGAGGGCTTAAAGATTCTGAAGCCACGAAGCATGACAGTCACAGAACTTAAAGCGTATCGTAAGTTCAATGTAACTGTTGCAAGTATCAAGCGTAAACAAGCAGAATATGCTGAGGATATTGAGTTACGTTATCGAGAATACCGTGACCGCGTTTCACGACTATGGAGCGTAGGTGAAGCAGAAATACTACCGCTAGAGGTGTTTCGAGAAGTTTCAGCAAAAATGGGAAAAAATACATTAGATTATGAGGGTGATGTCACCCTATCAGAAAGTGAGGCATAAATGTGCGGAATTTTATACGCAAATAGTTTTAACAATTTACCAGTAAACGACAAAATTAAAGAAATGTACGAAGCGCAAAAGCAACGAGGACGTGAAGGTTTCGGTATCTTCGATGGGCAAGAAATGAACATTGTTCATGCTACCAAAGAAGAGCGAATCATGAAATGGCTGAACAAGTACAGTAGTAACCTCATCATGTTTCACCACCGATTTCCAACATCAACTATCAACGTGAAGCAGGCGGCTCACCCGTTTACGACGAAGAAATACTTTGGTGATAACCAATATATTCTCATCCATAATGGGCATATCAACAACTCGTATTCGCTTAAATCAGACCACGAGAAGCTCGGTATTAACTACCATTCTATTGTGAATGAGGTAACACCGTCAGGGTATAATTACAAGAAGTTTAATGACTCGGAGTCGCTTCTATGGGATTTTGCCCTCACGATGGAGGGAAAGCAGGAAGAATTGAAAGCATACGGTGGGATGGCATTTATTTGTGTAAAACTACACAAGAATAAACTGGAAAAGCTATACTTCGGACGCAATACAAATCCTATCAAGATGCAAATTGACGATGAGGGAGTTATTCTGTCGAGTACAGGCGACGGTGAAGATGCGAAAGAACAAACGCTATATGAGTTTGACTACAAAACGAAGAAGCTAACGGATAAGCCATTCAAAATTCCCAGTTACACAATATACACCGCCAAGAATCATTCCTACGAGCGTTATAACTCTGGTTATGAGGACTATGATTATGACAGAGAAGGAAACATTCGAGAAATTGCTGACATGTACGATAACCGCTACGGAGGTAGGCAGATTACTTCTACGGCAACACCTGTTGTAAAAGAGAGATACAAGCCCACTCTTGGTGAGATATATGTGACGAAGATAATGTACCTGTCAAGGGTAGACGGCAACTATTCAAAAGCGTACGAAGAAATGGAAAAAGATTGCTTGAATTTAGATTGGTTGCACTACGATAATTCCATTGCAGATAAACACATCGCAATACTGGAAGAAGCTATGGAGAGTATCCTCTCAGAAACGACCTTTATTGATGATGATTCAATAAGCCCACAATACATTAAGCGACACCACCGAGCTTTAAAACATCATGGAACTGAGTCTATAGTAGTAAATGAACTTAAGGAGGAGGGAGACGAATGACTGTCAATGAAAGCCACGCACTTAGAACAGCTTTCGCTGTTAGAGAACGACTCATGGAATACTTCAAAGGCTCAAGTTTCGCGAACCTTGTTGATGTTACGAACGTTCGTATTGACCGTATGCGCCCTAACGGTCATCGTGCATACGACAATTGGGAATATGGGGTCAAAGAACCATGTACGGTAGTCATAGGTACAGAATGTATTTTGAACATATCAAAAGAGCCTGCTACCGTTACCTTCTTAAAACGATTAAACGAAAGTCCAGAGTTCGCAACCGTAAAGTTTCACATCGAGGAGTTTCTACAAGAGTATCTTCCAGGAGTAAAAAAGGAGTACGAGTCATGAGTGGATTGGACCTAACAGATGAAGTCATTAAAGTGTATCATGGGGAAAAGTCACCGATGGTATTTGCATACTATCGTAGGAGAGGAGAATTAGTTATCTCTCAAGGAGTTAACAAACCGTACCTTTTTTATCAAGGTAGGGAAGCTGTGTATGTATCAACGCAACTTAACAGAGAGAAACTATCAGAACTCGGTATAGATGCAAGCCCTATGGGTGCAGAAAGAATGGATTCAGGGTGGAAACTTGCCGAAGGAGCTATTTTCGGTAATAGCGATGCCGCGCTCATATCACAGACATTCATAAAAGAACCTAATAAGGAAGAAGCAGAAATAGAGCAATTGGCAACGATAAGACGAGGTGCATTCAACTTAGTTGATGAATATACATCCTACACTTTTGATTCAAGTATCTCAGGTTACGTAATTGGAAGATAGTAGACGAATTTGGGTAGCCAAGCTCATTATGGACGTGACACGTTGCAATGAGCAGTCGGCAGAAATGCTGATTGAAAGGCTTATGGAGGAGGGGTTGCTTGTTCTCGGATATGGCGATAACGAAATAGATATGGTTGTGAATCAATTTACCGAATCATTCGGCACTACCAAAGTTACACGTCAAGACAGATGGGCAGCCCAACGGCTGGTTCGCAAGTATGGTGGTAAAGCCGTCGTGGGTATAATTCGTATGCTTGCTTCACGTCAAAACGAAAGCTATGCACCTGTTACCAACAGTGTCGTAGAACTAGAAAAAAAGTTTGTTTCCGTTGTTTCATTCATAAGAAAGCAAGGGGAGCAGGGTGAAGTAATAGACGCATAACATCAGTGTGGCGGTCCAAACGTCATGCAGGATAGGCTGTGGATAGACTATTCATAGCCTATCTTAAACGATGTATACTGAAAGGAAATCATGGAACATTATTGGGAATTAGTACGAAAAGACGGAAGCATCGTTTACATAACACCGAATCTTGTGCAAAAAGTGCAAGCAAAGATGGATGCACGTGCGCCAATACACACAAAGAACAACGGTACTATCTTGTACCACGAAATACAGTATTTTCGTCCGAGTGATAAGCTCGTGCAAACAACATTACTGGAGGAGGTAGCACAGGCGTTCAAAGAGCCAATATTTACCGATGGTGGCATTGCGTCTAAATGGGTTAAAAAAGACGTGCCGACAACTAAATGGGAGAAGATATATGCCCCGAATGGATATGCTCGCCTCCGTGAAGCAGATGGATATGTAACTGTGGCATGGCGATTAGCGACACACGATGTTGACCTATCGAAGCACAGCTATTGTACAAGCGAGGAAATAACTGCTTTGGAAAGGAAGCAAAGCTATGAAGTTTAAGACAGGAGACTACATTATTGGTACTCGTCTAGCAGATGTTGCTTACAACTATACGGATAGTAAAGCGATAATGCGTGTTGAAAAGGTTTTAGATGAGTATAAAATGTTAGTGAAAATAGTGTATGTAGAAAATATGGCAAGGGGAGGAATGTTCATGAAAACATGCGTACATAATGATGATAGATATTTTGAACTAATTAGGAGGAAAAATGTTACCAATTAGTTTACGTACCGCTGAAATGGAGCAACGATACCAAGATGCAATAGCATCGGGCGAACTGAAAGACATTGCGAAAATTGAACCAATAGCGAAAATAGGTTATACGAACATATTAAGTAATTCTTTCCCATATGATTTGCCGTATAGAAACGGTGATATGACTATTGGAGACACGAGAGAGGATTGGATGGTATGGTGGGTAAATGTCGGCATCGCAATACAAGAGGGCAAGTTCAATGATTACGATGTGTTTCATTACAACATCGGGAAAAGGCAATCTCAACCACATGTACCACATGGGCATTTGTTGAATTTTGACCGAAATAATATTGAAGTACTCAGAACGTTGTACACATCATGGAAGGAAAATAATAACTAGCGTTTTATGCGGGTTAACCGCCAAACCATAAACCAAACTAGTAAGACTATATTAAGGGGTTCAGACAATGAATAGATGCCACGTTTGCCAAATAGAAGTCAACAAATACAGCGATACTTGTTGGTGGCACAAGAACCCAAATAACTGGCCAAAGGACACAAATAATTATGAATAAATTGATAGACGAGTCTGAAGTGCTGTTTCTTATGGGTTTGTTCGGCGAATCTAATTTACAGCTAATGTTGCACATAGAGAAAGATGAATCAAAGATAATAGCAATTAAAGAAGCTCTTAGGAGATACGAACAATGAACCAGTTGCACTACATAGTAAAACAAGATGGCGATAAATGGTGCGCTCACTATTCAGACTTCACTAATATGCAAGAGAGTGAAATAGCTTTTGGAGATACGCCATGGGAAGCAATTAAAAACTTTGTTTTAAGAGGTACTAGTCTCGCCACCCAAACACCAGAGACTAAAGTAGGAGGTAGTGATGGGTAAACCTGCCATATGTTGCCGAAACTGTCCACAGGCAAAATGGTTTACAGAGCACAGGGGTATCCCTTTTAGCTCTATGAACATCGCTATAGAAATGTGTGCCCAAACAGAGGAGTCTAAACCAGAATGACCCACCAATTAGATTCAAAGAACACAGGTAAGAAACTGTTTAAAGTGAAGTATGTCAATCAATCAAGTGGTGAAGACGTTGAAGGTTATTTTTTGGCTGATGGATTGGAGAAGTTAGACGAGAACATAGCCGATATACTTGAAATTTACCCAATACCCTATGAGGAGCTATCATGAAAACCACGCCAAATACAGAAGGTGTAATGGAATTGGACGAGTTAGTAAACGGTATGATTAGCTCAAAACTGTTCAAGTCAAAAGCTGATGCTAAATTATGGCAGGTAGAGATTGTTCAGCAAATAACACAAAACGCCAAGGACTATCTTCGCCAAAACTACACCCCAAATACAGAAGTAGAACAACAAGTATTGATTGGACGAAAGGCTGAGTTAGAACGAGCTGTGAGAGTTTATAGACGTGGTAACCACTATGATTCAGGTATTAGAGAGCGTATCACCGAACTAGACCGTAAAATATCAGAACTGAAAGGAAAGAACGCACCATGAAAAAACCCACGAAAAAGGATTGGTTACTTGAAACCGATGGAGTTGAGTCGTTTTTGATTGTATTGCGTCTATAAATACCAAAAATGACTGTCGTAATTGTTCATATAATAAATTTGTTGATAAAGTATGGAAAAATCGAAGTCAGATAAACCATCACATAATACGTTTGTACGTAAGGGAAAGCCTATACGGTATAAGACGAAACATCAAGGAGATAAAGAGGTAGAGGAGCTTTTGCTACTGGATAAATTACCAGATAATATTGACAATAAAGTTGACAGGTGATACACTGTATACAAGAAAGGAAGAATATGAGAATTTGTTACAGTCGAGCGTCAGCTCCTTCTGCACACAATATAGCAGACATACTTATGGAACAAGGAGTGGATGTTCAGTTAGTTAAGGGACCGAATGGCGATATTAACTGGGGTCGTGCTAGCACAAATGCCACGTTGAACGCAGACATATCCAACGTCACCAATAAACGACGCATGAGAGAGCTGTTTGCAGAACATGAAGTGCCTATGCCACGACTCATACGTACCACAGATAATATCTTCCCAATAGTTGGTCGTCCCGACAGACATACGAGAGGGAGAGGATTTTGGCTCTGTCATAACGTATTAGATGTAGTGAAAGCTAAAAATGGTATTACGTATCGCAATGGAAAACGTAAGCAACCAGCAACGCACTTTATGGAGTACATATCCAAAGAAAGAGCACCAAGAGAATATAGAGTACATGTATTTTTAGGCAAATCAATACGTGTATCACAGAAACTTTTTAACGAAAGCGGTGAATACACGACAATTAAACCTGAAAGAGATTTAGTAAAGCACGTACGTAAAGCTGCTAAGAAAGCAGTAGAAGCAGTTGGATTAGATTTTGGTACAGTAGACGTACTTGCGAATGATACAGAATGCTGGGTTTTAGAGGTGAATAGTGCTCCAGGTGTTGGAGGGTCGATGCCAAGACTATGGGCAAGAGTATTTAAAGAATATATGGAAGGAGAATGGGATGAATAAAGAAGAAAGCATTGCCCTTTTAGAGTCAATCGCAAATGATGCGGTGCTTGAAAACGGTGAGATTGGTAAAGATTTATTGTACGAAGCGTTTTTTGAACGCCTTAAGAGATTAAAGGAGGAAGAGTAGAATGAGTAAAACGCTAAATGCTGAAGAATTCGTCGAAGCATATATGAAAGCGTACGCAGATAGGAAGAGTATAGGAGAGTTTTGTAAAAGTATCGACGCAAACTATAACGCAGTGTATTTTAGAATACGCAGATATAGGGATTTAGGCATCAAATTACCAACATTAGTACGAAAGAGTCACCTAAGTGGCATATCACTTGATGTAAATAAGCTCAAAAAGATTGTGAAGGACGGTAGATAATGGCAGGCACAATAGATGGTGGCAAAAAAGCCGCTTTAGTGAATAAACGCAGATACGGTGAGGATTTTTACCAACGTCTTGGCAGAATGGGAGGAAGAATAAGCAGAACAGGAGGCTTTGCAAGCCTAATTATTGGCAAGGATGGGCTCACTGGAAAACAGCGAGCACGAATTGCAGGAGCAAAAGGTGGAAAAATAAGTAGGAAAGGTAAAAAATGATTCCAGAGTATCAGATAGAGAAAAACGTTGAGATACCACCAGAGATTAGCAAGAGTTCCAGTAGGTTTCCTCTCGCTAATATGGAGGTAGGCGATAGTTTTGAAGTAGTAAAAGAAGAACGAGGAGGATTACAAGGAGCACAAACAAGAACAAAAAGAAAGTTCCCTGATAGGGTATACATTATACGTAAAGTGAGTGCTACTCACTATCGTATATGGAGAACGAAATAATGGCTAGTACCATTATTGAACGGTCTTTATATAACGGTAAATACGAACTGGTTCATAATCCAAATGCACGAGGGAGAGCGCCACGCTATGTAGTTAATAGCGTAGAAAAGCCAAAAGGAGTTACGACAATTCTTGGTCAGACGCTTTCCAAAGACCTCATGCAATGGGCAGTTGACTGCGCGGTAGAGTACTTGCGCGATAAGTTACCAGTCGTTACGGAAGAGGATTTGCGTGAAGCGGCTCTTGCATACACGGTGAAACGTGATGCAGGTGCAAGTACAGGTACTGAAGCTCACGCATTGGTAGAAAACTATCTAAAGGGTCATGCTCAGACTGATGCAAGCCCTGAAGCGATGAATGCCTACAACGCATTCGTAGAATGGTATGAACGAGTATTACCAGTAGTGGTGAACGTCGAAGAAGTAATCTATTCTGAATCGCTTGGATACGCAGGTACATATGACTGTATGTTAGAGATTGATGGAAGAGTTGTCCTTTGTGACTTAAAGACAACGAACTCCAGCAAGAAAGCCCCACGAGGGGTATACGCAGAACACTTTATCCAACTGGGAGCGTACGCTTTCGCTCACGAGGAACAGCGACTGTATGAAGAAGCGAATGGAGGTACAAACCTCCGTCACATAGATGATTTGTGCGTTATTTCTGCAAAGAAAAACGGAGCATTGGACATAATCTTCGCATCTGAGCTCGGGCTTAGTGTCGATGAGTGTGGAGACATGTTCAGTAAAGTAGTTAACATAAATAGCTTCATGTCGGAAACGACAGCAAAGCTAGCATAGGAGAAAGGATGACAAATATACCAGTACGTTACGATATCGACGATGGCGTAAGTATACCTGTACGGAAAACCATGCCCTTACGAGAATTAAAAGTAGGGCAAAGTATCGAGTTTCCAAAACAGCGTAGAGGCTCTGTCAACTCAGTTGCATCGCGTTTGAAGAAAGAAACTGGTATGGTGTTCACCGTGCAAACAATAAACGAAAACACTTGTCGTATATGGCGAGTAGAATAGGAGCATTATGCCACAGTTAAATGCAAAAACAGTAAACAGCAAAGAAATATGGTCGTCTCCTGATAGAAGCAAAACCATATACGAAGTTACGATTGAAGCAAACGGTCAAAAATACGTTGCAAAGACGTACAGCAACAAGATATCCCAAGTTGGGTGGAGTGGTACAGTCGAAACGTATGAGAAAGAAGGTCGTAACGGTCATGAGACGTTTCTAAAGCAACCACAGCAAGAAGGACGAAACTATCAAGGGCAAAGCTATCAGGGTAAGAATAGCCAGCCACGTAGTGAGTTCACCATGTACCTTAGCTATGCAAAGGACCTTGCTGTAGCCCTTATCAATGGTGGCAAGAGTCTCGATGAGCTTCCTGCAATTATTGAACAAGTGGCGTTAGAAGGAAAGCACCTATACTCATTACGAGAAGGAGCACCTGATGTAAGTCCGACATCTAGCGAACCAAAGTATGAGTCGATAGATGACATGGACATCAAAAATGAGCTCGACAGAATCTTTCCAGAACCAGAGAGAGGTGAAGTATTACCCCTCTAATTAAAGTGCCAGCACAGGTCATGAATATGCAACCACGACAAGACCGTTCGTGGAAGCTCACATTCGAGACACGAGAGCTATCTGGTGAACAGGTAAAACTTCTTGCCGATAACTTTCAGGGTGAAGGCTGGTTACTGTTTAAACCAAATGGAGACGACATCAGCGTGGATGAAATACCGACGGTGGACGCTGAAGCAGGGATTGAGTCACCCTCTATCCGCTTAAGAAAACGACTGTATGTATTATGGAAACAACGTGGCGTTCAATCGTCATTTGAAAGTTTCTATCTTGATTACATACAGCGCTTCTTGGAGTTCATTGATTCAAAATTAGAACCAAATTCTTAAAGGAGGATTATGGAAAAACTACGCACAATCATTGCGCTTATCCGTTCACAAAC
Source organism: uncultured Candidatus Saccharibacteria bacterium (assembly GCA_964494545.1). GTDB lineage: Bacteria > Patescibacteriota > Saccharimonadia > Saccharimonadales > AWTP1-31 > JAPLYT01. The sequence continues at coordinate 27,294 of CAZBRN010000003.1, forward strand.
GTATATCGTTTTAACGGACAAAGAATCCGTGATGAATCTACCGCTCGTCGAGGTCGATAGTTTCAATAACACCGTGTTGTTAGCTGGTCAAAACTATGCGCTACACGAGATGAAAAGTAGAATCGAGGAGAGTATTAAAGAACATGATACCGCTATCGAGAATTTACATAGGCAAATGCGTTTACGTGATGAAGAGTATAAAGAGACTCTACGTAAGGGTACAAATAAAAGGAGGGATAATAAGAAGGGATAACGAGTTTACATTATATTGGGAATTAACTAAGGAGAATAAGAATGCCAAAAACATCAGTTCAAGAGACAAGGGACTATAGCCAATTTAGTTTCATAACCGCTAACCGTGACTATAACCGTGGACACGTAGAAAAATTAAAAATAGCTTTTAGCGAAGTAGGTAATTTAACAAAGGTACAGCCAATACTCGTCAACGAGAACATGCAGATTATTGACGGACAACACCGTTTCGTTGCATGTAGCGAGTTAGGACTGCCTGTGTATTACACTGTTCAAAACGGACTCGGTATTAAAGCCGCAGTGAGTATGAACATCCTACATCGTAAATGGACCGCTCAGGATTACCTTAAAACATATGTAGAGCAGAATTACCCTGAATACATTAAGTTCAAAACATTACTCGAAGACTTTGGGTTTAACCACTCAATCACTCTTGAGTACTGTGGTTGGGGGAGTGGTCAAACAGCAGGCTTATGGGGTGGAACAGGAAGGCTATTCAAAACCTTCCGTGAAGGAGACCTCAACATTGAGCACTACGCAGATACACGAGCTAATCTAGCCAAATTAGGTGAGCTAGCAGAGATAACACCATTTGCATACACTCGTGGTCTTGCAATAGCGTTTCTTCGTGTCATTACCAACTCAAACTACGACCACAAACGAATGATGAAAAAGATGAAAACAGTAGGCGCACGTCATTTACAAGGTCTATACTCGACGGAAGACAACATCCGTATGCTTGAGAATATCTACAATAATGGGTATTCGTCACGTAACCACGTTCGATTCTATTAAGTGATATACTGTACGTATGGGTAAGATAAAGTTACGAACGTCGGATAAATTGTTCTCACTTTATATACGTACGAGAGACGGATGGAAGTGCCAACGTTGCTTTAAGCAATATGAGCCACCGACTCAGGCACTCCACTGTTCTCATTTTCAGGGTAGAGGTAAAGAAGCGACACGATTTGAGCCATTAAATGCGGATGCGCTGTGCTATGGGTGTCATCAATACTTTACCTCACATCCTGGGGAACATCTCATGTGGCAGATTGAACGTAAAGGTCAAGAGACAGTTGATGCGATTGTGCTACAATCAAACTCCTATAAGAAGCGTAACGATAAAGAAGAAGCGACTTATTGGAGAGAGCAACTTAAAAATTTAAACTAGAGAATACAGGATAGGTAGAGAGAGATTATTAGCTAGGGCGAGAAATCTGTAAAAAGACTGCTCGATAACCAATAGTCCCCTTCATGGGGCGCTCCCTAGCACCATGCACTTTATGAATAGATATAGAGTGTGTAATAGAGGAGTGGCGGAAAAGGTAGACGCTAAAGCCCGTAAAAGAGGCTGAACGGTATAGGGGCAGCTTCCCCCCTGCAAGGTGACTATACGAGTATCACTGAACCTACGAATGTAGTTAGGTGAGTTACACTCGTCAAATCCTTGCCTCCTCTTTTATGCACTTTATATAACACTGTAGGTAATAGTTTGGCGAAAATAAGTAGCATTGCAGTTGGCGTTGTGACCGTCCAAACGAAGTTATCACAACCTCTACCGTTGAAATAGACGTAGCGTGTTGGACATGCAATTTCGCCAAACAAGTGCCTACAGTAATACAGGATAGATATTGGCGGTAAGACGTAAAGAGGGATTGGAAAGTACAACCAACACAACTCGCTTACCGTCATTCTCTGTCCTGTATATAGGATGTGTGAATTTGGGCGGATTAATCCATTGGTGACGATATTCAATCCATGCGGGTCGAGACCGTTTCCGTCCAATTCCACGCACCTTATAAAAAGAAAAAGGACCTCAGATGGTCCTTTTTTGTTGCTTCGATGGCATGTACATTATACCAATTATTCTGACGGATGTATATAGCGTCCTTCGGAGTCCCATCCTTCTGTTATGGTATACCCTAATTGTGATATTTCAGGACGTTCTATAACAGGGAGTGCCGATACCTGTCCAAGCAATGCGACAACGTGTTGGATTTCTTCTGCTCGTCTAAGGCTGTTGCCTCTGTCTCTAATGTTCTCCA
>CAZBRN010000004.1:0-29308 GCA_964494545.1 uncultured Candidatus Saccharibacteria bacterium
CATCAAACCTCCAACTCAACCTACTGGCTCACAACCTGGGCGACCAATTAGCGATATTGGTGGACGACCAGCAGTATCTCGACCGGTTTCAATCTCGATAACTGACTCGACTGATACCCAAGCAGCGCGCCCTACAAGACCTACGGCACCGTTATTTTCTAGCGGACTATCAGCCCCAGTAGACGCTACTCCAGCTGTTGGATCAAGTAGTTCATTGTCAATGTCTACCGAAACACCAAGTGTTGGCCCTATGACTCCGCAGGTAGTTGCCGAAGAGCCTACTACGAAAGAGCCGGAATTAATCCCAGGCTTAGATAAAAATCCTGGCGATTCAAGTTCTATGTCTTCTAACGCGTCTGAAAGTGACCCTCAAGAAATTGCCAAGAATACTCAAAGTTTACTGGAGCAAGCTGCACGAGAAGAAAAAGCATCTACCGAGAGTGCAGCAATGGCACCTATGGTGCCTGCAAAGAAAAGCAAAGCTCCAGCTATAATCGTAGCTGTAATTTTAGCTCTTGCTCTTGCATGTGGCGCGGTATATGCTTATTTATTGAACAATAAAAAAGCAGAAGATGCTGCGAAACCTGTCGCAAAAACTCAAACAACAACTCCAGCAGCCAAAGCCGATCTTACAAAAACATCGACAACAATCACTGATGCCCTCAAGAAAGTTGATGACACCAAAGACTTCCAAGAAGCGGATCTGACCGATACCACCCTTGGCCTCTAGCTACTTCTTCGGTGCTACGAGCGGCGACATGGCAACTTTGATGCCTGCTCTGGTCAGTTCTATATTGAGCCGTTTGAACAACTCAGACTTAACCTTCCATTGTCCACCTGGAGTAGTGTCTCCACGGACATAGACAAAAAGTCCTCGCTCATTGTAGCCGCCGACAGAATCCATTCGGGGCGTCTTCTTGATGAGCTTACCGATCTCTTTATCGTGAGCTAGTTCATCGCCAACTTGATTGATAATTTTCTCAAGCTTCTCGAGGTTGGTATTCTGGTCAACCACCACCATTTCATTAATTTTGCTAAATCCAAATGTCTTATTGCTAGCCACTACGATGCTTCCGTTGGGAATATGATGTTGAGTTCCGTTAACATCTCGGAGTACGGTAGTACGTACTGTTATAGCTTCTACAGTTCCACCTATTGGGCTACCGGCATTGATCTCGACTACATCTCCTACTCGGTATTGATTCTCGGTAATAATAAACATCCCACTAACGAAATCTTTAATAAATGACTGAGCACCTATACCAAGTGCAACTCCAAATACTCCCGCACTCGCGAGTAGTGGAGCGGTGTTGATCCCAAGTTCGTCAATAACCATGACGGTGGCGATAGCCCAGATCAAAATGCGAAGTAATGCATCAATTAGCCCATAAAGTGTGTTGGCTCGTTTTTTACGATCTATATCAGAACTAAAGCTGTGGCCCGGCGAGATTTGTGAAAGTAATGTATTTATGACTGCCGTCGAAAGTCGTTGAACAACCCAGGCGCCAACTAATATAATAAGTATATTGAGTCCGTGGTTTTGCATCCAAAGCTTAGGATTTTTAATCAAAGAATCTTTAGTGATAGTTTCGATAGCAAAAAATATATTGTTCATAACCTAAGTATAGTCCAGATAGTTCACTGCTACCAGGATTGGTGAACTTCAAATGCATTGCGCAATCGGAGGCGGCTGATAAAATGTGTACATGACAAAAAAAGAGCCACTCCTCGCCTCAACACGCGCAGCATGTTATATGATTCTCATAAAACATAATAAAGTATGTTTAATTTTGAGAAGTAATACCGGCTACAGGGATGGTGAATGGGCTTTGCCGTCGGGAAAAGTTGATCTAGACGAGACATTTAGTCAATCGGCTGTACGTGAGCTATCTGAAGAAGTGGGCGTAACTACACAAGTGCTCAATATTGAACATGCGATCACATCACATCGTAAATCAGATAATGAACCTGGAGTTGCCTGGGCAGATGTATATTTTGTTTGTAAATCATGGAAAGGTGAACCATATAATGCTGAGCCACATAAACATGAGGAGTTGCGTTGGTTTGACGTAGATGATCTGCCTGATAGCCTCATGGATTATCAGAGAAAAGCTCTCGAGGCATGGAGAATTGGTAATAAATATATAGAGATAGGATGGGAGACGAAATGACGTTTGATGAATATCAGAAACAAGCTTTGACAACGGCAATTATTAACCCGGATCCATTGATGGATAAAACTATTTGGGCCATGGGTATCGTGGGCGAGGCAGGCGAGGTAATTGAAAAGTGGAAAAAGATTGTAGCTTATAGAGACGGCAAAATTAACGAAGAGGATGTTAATGAGATCAAAAAAGAGCTAGGTGATGTAGTTTGGTATATCGCCATGATGGCCCATAGTCTTGATTTGTCATTCGATGAAGTTATGTTATTAAATCTCGAAAAATTGGCAAGTCGAAAATCGCGAGGAGTTCAAAAAGGCCAAGGCGATAACCGCTAGGAAATATCTGCAGTTGGTTTGGTGACCATTACTTCTTGAATTTTTTTGAGAATATCAGGAAGATTCATGTTTACTTTATCGATGAAGCCAGCCGCTCCAAACGTTTTGTATTCTTGTTGACGATCGGTCGAGTTTAGTGTGGTGACGACAATTATTTTCGTATGTTTAGCTTCAGGGTCGGACATGGCTGCCTGCAACACATCAAGACCTGATAAACCGGGAATCATGATATCAAGCAATACTACTGCCGGTTTTTTAACTTTGATAATATCGAGTACATTCGAGCCGTTAGTTTCGATCAAGACGTCGTATCCAGCATTTTCAAGTTCAAATTTGAATACAGTACTTAGGCTATCCTCATCTTCGACGACAAGTATTAGTTTTTTATCCATCGGTACGTCCTTTCGTTTTAGGGTCTATATATAGTATACGCTGGCATGTCACCTAATCGAATTTACTTTGGGGCTATTGGGATGGAGAGATATACCGTCGTACCAATGTCTTCCTGACTCTCAATAACTAAATGACCCTGGTGTTGCTCAAGCATGAGTTTCGTTACCCAAAGCCCAATACCAGTTCCGTGAGCTAAAATGCTTGTTGCATTACTAGCCCTGTAGTAGCCTTCAGTCACTTTTTCTATCTCGGATGCCGGGATGCCAATACCAGTATCTTGTACGCTCATAGTATGCATATCACCATTCTTCTGATATCCCAGAGTCACTTGAGTGGTTTCCGGGCTGTACTTTATAGCATTGCTGATTATATTCATCAGGCCGCGTCGGATTGCCCCAACGTCACCCATTACGAATGCATGCTCAGGCCATGAGTTATCTCGTTTAATGACTATATCTTTTACTTTTGATGCTAGCTTAAATTCTTTTTGCACTTCTCTTGCGACTGCGACTAAGTCAACTCGGCTGTGCTGAAGTTTGTTGGGATTACCTTCTTCAAATATAGAGAGATCGAGAATTTCATTGATAGTCGACATCACCGACCGAGCGCTAATAGACATATCGGACAATAATTCTTTTGATTGAGGGCTAAATTCGTTCGAACGTCCAAGAAGTGATTGCGTTCCCCAGAGCATGCCGGTTAACGGCGATCGTAGTTCATGCGATGCAATCGATATGAAACGACGTTTGAGCATTTGAATTTCTTCCTCTGCTTTCCTAATTCGAATCTGCCGTACCAGGAGTATTAGTGGGATTATCGCTAGAAGAAGAGGTATTAAACTATAGACGAATACTTGGTAAAAGTTGGTGCTAGCGGAGCTGTCTACTCCAGCCATCGCGATAATTTGTCCGGTATTTGGGTCGCGGATTGGAGCAATTGCTGACATCCAGTTTCCCCATCGATCACGGTATGGTCCTTCCACGAAATGATCTCCCTCCGAGAAGGAATTAACAAATTCAGGTGATGCTTCTGGGTACGTTTGGCCAGGAGGAGAGTAGTCTTTACTGGCAGGATCTTCAGAATCAGCCAAGAAGAAGATCTGAGAATCTTTAATAGAAGTAAGATACACAAATCGAATATCGGTGTTATTTTTGCGGATAAGTGCAAGCTTGGCTTTTATCTTTATGTAGTTTTCGCTCGCAAGGTCTGATTCATCCCCCTGAAGCTTAGCGACGTCTTCAGCCGGCAGGGAAGATACGATCGTATCAACACGAGAAAGAAGAAACGTTTTATTCCGTCGATTTACCGTTGTACCAGTAAGAACAGCTCCAATAATTCCTGCGGCAATGATAAGAATAATCAATAGAACGTCTGACTTTTGAGTAGAATTTGTTTCTGGGTTTTTAATTCGTGAAAATGTCATGATGCAAACTCCTTTCGCAACCATTCATCAAGACTATCTCCACCACCACCTGCCATTCCAACGACAATAGCCCCTTCGTCGAGATGATTTTGGATAACGAGTTTTAGAGTTTCATTGCGCTCCATAGGAGTAGCGATCGAGGGGTCGTCTAGGTGATTAATAAGTTCAGCAGGTGCCAGTATCGTTTGATCAGGATCTTCTCGGGCCAGGTAGCTCGGGATCCAATAGACATGATCTGCTCCAGTAAAACAATCTTTATAGTCTTCGATCATAAAGTGTTGGCGACGGTTGGTAAGACCTTCGTAGACAATGTATAGTTTTTTACCGCTTTCTTGAGCCATTTCCATTGCAACACTCATGCCACCCTTAACTTTTTCTGGTGTATGAGCGTAGTCACTATAAAGCCCTGGAATAATTTGTTCCATCCGACGTTGCAACCCAGGGAATTTATTCATGATAGCGATGAGTTGTGTAACCGGTGTTTTTGTAACTTCGTGGACTGCTTGGATAGCCAGCCAGCTATCGAGTCTATTGTATAAGCCCGCGAGTTTAATTTCGGTGATGTGTGGGTGATCTGATTCTTCGACGTGAATGCCAGCTGTTGATGTAAGCCCGAGGTAATCATAATCTTCTCTCCAGCATATGGTGTGTCGAGATTGACCAATAAAGTCTTTGAATGCTTCCTGATAATCTTCGCGGGTAGGGAATATCTCGTGGTGGTCCCAAGTAACGCCGGTGATTACCGACAGAAAGGGATCAAACGCCAAAAAATTTCGATCAAATTCATCGCATTCATAGGCAAAATAGGTACTGTCTGGATCGAATTGACCCATATCTCCGTAACTCAGTTTTGCTCCTACCGAATAGCTGATAGGCAGGTTAAGTTGTTTGAAGAGCCACACAACCATGGCTGTAGTAGTTGATTTGCCGTGCGTACCGGCGATCGCAATTAGTTTGAGACTCTTATCTTCCAGGATGTGATTGAGTAATTCGTCACGCTTGCTCATTTTTATGCCGTATTCTTTTGCAAATGTCAATTCTGGCGCAAGTTTTTGCTCTTTTTCGACAGCTGAACTATAGACAAACCAATCAATTGGTTTTCGGTGATGCGTTGCAGCGATCTTGTCAGATTCCTGCCCAATGTGGATATCGGTTAGTCCATGGTCTCGAAGGTAGTCGATATACGAAGAGCTTTGTTTGTCACTGCCCGATACGGTGTATCCGGCTTGCTTGGCGATCATGGCGAGTGGGCCGATACCGGCGCCCCCGATACCACTAAAGAATATATGCATAAGAATAGTATACGACACTTCACAACATATTCCGCCTAGAGGTTTCTCCTCTAACAGCGCCTAGAGGTTTCTCCTCTAACAGGGAAGGAAAATGTGATTTTGCAGTGTGACTAAGGAGTAAGTATAAGCTTAAGGTGTGATTTCTGGTATATTTACTATATGAATGTAACACAAATAGAAACACGATTAGAAGTGGTATATGCGGGCGTAAAGAACTCAAGTCATTCCAGTTTGCTACTAAAGAAAGCAACGATTCAGATGGTCGCGTTTCTGGACGTACTTATAATAAAATCTAATATTGAAGAAGCGCTTGAAGCCATACAAGCTTTAACCAAGGTACTAATTACCGGCATGCTTGGAAGTCTCCCTAAGGCAAAAACCAACATGAATGGAAATAATATTGATCCAATTGAATAGATACGAAAAATGGTAAAAAAATATCTTAACAAACTAATTCACAGGCAGCATTACTGGCGAACGATAAATTTCGATGAGCTAAGCGAAATTTATGCTGCAACTATGATGCGTAGTTTGGCTATAAGTATGGTGGGTATCTTCATCCCAGTATATTTGTATAAGCTTAGCTATTCGATAACGTTTATTTTCATGGTGTTTGCTTCATATTTTAGTGCGCGTATTGTGTTGGACTTAGCTGCGGCGTTTACCACAGCTCGAATTGGTCCTAAACACACCATGATCATTGGCCAAGTGCTGCAGATTGCTTCGTCTGCACTGTTCATGACTCTTCCTATAGTTCATTGGCCGATACTAGTAGTTGGTGGGGTATGGGGCTCGGCTGCAAGTTTTTATTTCATACCGTTTCATATCGATCTATCTAAAATAAAACACAAGAATCACGGCGGCAAAGAGCTGGGATATGTACAGATAATGGAAAAAATCGGTCAAGTACTAGGGCCAGTAATCGGAGGTCTTGTCGCTACGGTATTTAGCCCACGATATATTTTCTTGATCTCAATTGTCATGCTTATCGCTGGACTTTGGCCGTTGTTTAGGACTGCCGAGCCGGTCCAGACAAAGCAGGTATTAGATTACGGGACATTTCCTTTGCACAAAATACGGAAGAATATTCCTGCCAACATCGGTCTCAATATTGAGAATACGTTATGTTTGATGTTGTGGCCGCTTTTCTTGGCTATGTTTGTACTTCCAGGGAATACAGTATTTGCTAAAGTAGGCGGCTTACTTTCTATCTCGGTGATAGCCTCTATTTTTGCAGCTCGAGCAATCGGTCAGACAGTTGATAATAATAAGGGGCGAATATTGCTTCGCTATAGCGCATTCATAAATGCTATCGTGTATTTTTTACGTTTAATGGTAATAAATTACCCAATGGCTCTCGTTACGAACATAATAAACGAGATAGTCACAACGGGATACCGCTTGCCGTATACAAAGGGTTTTTATGATCAAGCTGATGATCTACCAGGCTATCGTATTGTATATATCAGTAGTATGGAGGTGATTGGTTGTATCGGAAAATCTACAATATGGTGGTTATTAGTGGTTCTCAGCACAATACTTTCCCCGCGAACAGTAATTACGATAGGTTTCGCTATCGCGACTATAGCGTCGCTGATGATCATGACTGAAAAATTTGAATCTTTAGACTACAATATAGGAAAGGGTCAAAATGGATAAAAAATTCTTTCGACATTTTTCACGTATTCTCCAGCATATACATATTGTGGCTCCGCTCATTGTCGCGATAGTCATGGGGATTGTCTGTATATTTTCACTGAGAGCTAACAACCTGCAGGCATTGAAATTGCGCGATAATGTAATCGCCGTAGATAAAGCAAATGGAGATATCGAAGCCGCACTGCGCGAACTTCGCGAGTTTATGTACGGACACATGAACACCAGCCTCTCTAGCGGACCAAATGCTATCAAGCCACCTATTCAACTTAAGTACCGATATGAACGTCTCCTGGAGGCTGAGCAAGCGCGAGTCAGTAAAGATAACGCTCAGATATACACTGATGCACAAACAGAGTGTGAACGACAATTCCCTGTGGGATTATCTGGCAGTGGTCGAATCCCTTGTATTAAGAACTATATCGATAGTAAAGGTATCTCCCAGAAATCTATCCCCGATTCCTTATACAAGTTTGATTTTGTGTCCCCACACTGGTCACCTGATCTAGCAGGATGGAGCTTGGTGATCGCAACTATAGCTATTGCGTTCATTGTGATTCGAGTGATCCTTGATCGCTGGGTTAAGGCTGAACTCCGCGATCTGTAGCAATGTGATGTAGTTCTGGCGGAACGAAATGAGTAATACTACCAATTACTTGTACAATTTCCCAATATTCATGATCGTTCCTCTCCATGAGTTTGGCGTTGGTGATAATCTCCGGTAATTCTACTTCACTTTTTATTATCATCCCTAAATCGCTAAAACGCTTCATATCTCTCAGTACTTGTACCGGCTGAAGATCTAACGCCTCTGCAATTGGCTTGGCATAGAAAGGGTCGTCGGCATGTGGTTCGAATTGCATGATGCAAAGACCAACCTCTACCAAATGGCGGCTTGAAAAAAACGTATCTGTAAAAGTTTTTAATTTAGGATTGGCGGATGATCGAGGTCTCATTATGATTTATTTTATGTACACTATAATATTATTGAAATAGTAACAAATTGTGTCATAGAAGTAAACAAAGGGACATACCATCTCTGTTGGTATTTACCAAAACTAACAGGGGTACACCACTGTAAAAAATGCAAAAGAGTATTGACAAGCTAAAAGACACCAGAGTATGTTAGGGGTGCATCATTAAATGATAAGTAGAGGGAGATAAGCATGGCTTACAATCACACAAACTCAAAAGGCGTAACATACCACTTGAACTCAAAGATGGTCGTTCTTCGCGGCGGCAAAGAGCAACGAATTTATTACTTCAGCAAAGACGTTCGCCCAGAAGCAACTGATCTTCCTGATGGTTTCTCAGTAAACGAAAATCCACGCAACGGTTTCTTGACCATCAAGCGCGACAAATAATTCAGTATAGAATTTAAATTTCACCACCGGGGCAATGCTCCGGTGGTTTTTTTATTTCTCTCGATTTTCCAGTGATATACTGGATGTATGGCAGAAATGCAGTTAGTAGTAAAAGGTTTACGGAAAAAGTATGGCAACAAAACAGTTGTTAAGGGTGTTAGTTTTTCTGTTAAAAAGGGTGAAATATTTGGAATTCTTGGCCCAAATGGTGCCGGCAAGACCACAACACTTGAGATGATAGAGACAATGCGCCCAATCGACGGTGGCTCCGCAACCATAGACGGCATTGACGTCGAATCTAGCCCTGAAAAAATTAAACAAATTATTGGCGTTCAGCCCCAGACTCCGTCATTTGAGGAAAAGACAAAACTGACTGAACTAATAGAGTTCTTTGCCGCAAGTTATGGTGAAAAAGTACATCCTCGGCACTTCCTCCGGTCGGTTCAGCTCGAAGACAAAGCCAATAGTTATGTCGAGAATTTATCTGGCGGTCAGAAACAACGATTTAGTATTGCCGCCGCATTGGTTCATGATCCAAAAGTATTCTTCCTTGATGAACCGACCACAGGCCTTGATCCGCAGGCACGACGAAATTTGTGGGATATGATCAAAGAAATCCGCTCGCGTGGTGTGACCGTGGTGATGACCACTCACTACATGGAAGAAGCCGAAGTGCTGTGTGATAGAGTCGCTATCATGGATAATGGCAAAATAATAGCTCTTGATACACCGAAAAAACTTGTTAAAGATTTGTTGGCGAGAGGTTTTTCTAAGCCACAACATGTGGAGCAGGCAAGTCTAGAAGACGTATTTATTGATCTAACAGGTAAGGAACTTCGTGAGTAATATTTCAAACTTCAAGAAAAAAATATTACCTATCAGTACATTTGTACGGATAGACGTGAAGCGTTTGTTCCGCGATAAAGTAGCTATTTTCTTTACCTTTGTCTTTCCATTAATCTTCTTATTTGTTTTTGGTGGAATTTTCGGAAGGGACAACGATGTTTCTTTTAAAGTCGTAATTCTAAACAATTCCAAGACTCAGTTTGCAACTACGTTTGTCCAAGATCTTGAAAAGAATAAAATATTTAAGATTAACAAAGATATTACCTCACTAGATGCGGCTAAAGCCAAGATGAATCGTAGTGAGCTGGACGCTACCATTACGCTACCAGAAAACTTTGGACAGACGAGCGCTGCCGGTGTCCCCTCAGGCAAGGCGGAAGTTTTGTACGATCAGAATAATCAGCAGGGTGGGCAAACATTAACTGCAGTGCTAAATAGTATTTTCTCGGGTATAAACGCCGATATCGTGAAGACCGTAACACCATTTACTGTTCAGAGTGAATCGACCGCCACTAAAGGCCTTACGCAATTCGATTACATCTTTGCCGGTTTGCTCGGTTTCTCGATACTTTCGCTTGGTATATTTGGGCCTACATCCGTATTTCCACGAAATAAGCAGAAAGGCGTTTTGAGACGTTACCACAGCACGTCGCTCAAAGTTTGGCAGTACTTCACCGGTAATGTAATTTCAAACGCCATCGTCGGTATCTTGTCGGTTTCAACAATGTTTATTACAGCGGTGCTCGTCTTCAATCTCAATATGAGAGGGGATTACTTGAGTTTGTTAGCGCTCGTCATACTGGGCACAGTCACATTATTCGGGGTTGGTTTGGCAGTAGGTGGCTGGGCAAAGAACGAAAATCAAGCAGCACCGTTAGCTAATCTCATCACCTTTCCAATGATGTTCCTTTCAGGTACGTTTTTCCCACGGTTCTTGATGCCCGAATGGTTACAAAAAGTTTCTGGGCTATTGCCGCTGACTCCAGTAATTGATGGTACCCGAATGATTATTACTGAAGGTAAAACAATATTTCAGCTTGGTCCTCAAGTTGGACTATTGGCTGTATGGGCAATAATTATTTATTTTATCGCCTTTCGTGTTTTCCGCTGGGAATAGTCTAAGCTTCGAGATCCAAAGTCGATATAATCACCGAAGTTCGTTATACTTATGCTAATGGCAAAGTATAGTATCGAAGTTAAAAATCTCGTCAAAGAATACGGCAATAATAGGGTAGTCGACGATATCTCGTTTTCGGTGAAAGAAGGTGAGATTTTCGGGATCTTAGGCCCCAATGGTGTCGGGAAGACTACGACGCTTGAGATGATAGAAACAATGCTCCCAATCGATGGCGGTACGGCATTGGTTTTAGGAATTGATGTTTATAAAAAACCACGTGATGTTAAGTTTTTGATTGGTGTCCAAACTCAGCACCCAGCGTTCATGGAAAAAGTTACGTTGATCGAACAAATCGAACAAATGGCTAGCGCTTACGGAATCCGACCCGATGTCCAAGCGCTATTAGGCGATGTTGGACTCGTTAGCAAAGCAAGTGAATTTGTAGAAGATTTGTCCGGTGGACAACGGCAGCGATTTAGTGTTGCGGTAGCGCTTGCCCATAATCCTAAAGTGCTGTTTATGGACGAACCGACCACCGGTCTTGATCCGCAGGCTAGGCACAATATGTGGGAAATGATCTTTAAAATTAAGAAACGTGGCGTAACAGTTGTTCTGACTACACACTACATGGAAGAAGCCGAGGTGCTCTGCGATAGGGTGGCGATTATGGATCAAGGAAAAATTGTAGCAATCGATACACCGGAACAACTGATTAAATCGCTGCTTTCGTCAGGATTCAAAAAACGCCAGATCGTTGAAAAGGCCAACCTAGAAGATGTCGTCTTGATGCTCACCGGAAGGTATCTACGGGATTAGTATGAATATGCGAAAAGAACTCCTCCCGGTATTTGTGATCGCTCGTGTTGCAACACGGCGGGCGTTTCGTGATAAATTTGCACTCTTTTTCAACATAATATTTCCTCTTATTTTCTTGGCACTTTTTGGTACACTTTTTGGCAATAATGTCCGTTGGCAGATCCGTGTGGCATTGATTAATCAATCAAACACACAGGTAGCTACCAAATATACGAGTTCGGTAAACAATTTTAAACTTTTCCGGATGGTCCCAGGCGTGAATGATCTAGAAGATGCTCGCGACAAAATGACAACCGGCGAAGTTGACGCCACTATCGTTTTGCCAGATACATTTGGAAAAGTTGGTAGCGATGGCAAAACAAGCGGTACGGCAAACGTGTATTTTACCGAAAATGGTGCTCAGGCTGCACGGGCGCTCAAAGCAGTGCTCGTCTCACAATTTGAAGGGCTTAATGCCTCTGTTGAGCAGTCAAACGGCCTTCCATATAAAGTTGTTGGCATCCCTCCTGAATCAAAAGGAACGGCTAAGTTTGATTATACTTTTGCAGGTCTGGTAGGTTTCTCGATTATTGTTTTAGGTATATTTGGCCCAGTAACGTATTTTCCTGATCTTAAGAAGAATGGTGTACTTAGAAGACTACACACCACACCACTACGTGTCTGGCAGTTTTTTGTTCCGAGTGTCGTATCTTACGCAGTAATCGGGCTGGTATCGGTATTAATTCAGTATATTTCCGCTGTGGTATTTTTTGGCCTGACTGTCCAAGGGAATATTCTGTATCTTGTCTTATTTATTCTGTTTGGCATAATTTCTATTCTTGGGATTGGGCTTGCTCTTGGCGGCTGGGCCCGGAATCAACAACAGTCAGCCCCACTTGGCAACATTATCGTATTCCCGATTATATTTATGTCAGGAACATTTTTCCCTCGATTTTACATGCCAGACTATTTACAAACGGCTTCGAATTACTTGCCACTGACACCTATCATCGATGGGATACGGTTGATCACTACTGAAAGTAAATCGTTAACTGACCTCGGGCCACAACTTATGATTATGGCGTTCTGGACAATCTTAGTGTACATTTTGGCCTTCAAATACTTCCGCTGGGAGTAGATTCTATCCGCAAAAATCTACCTGTAATAGTTTCAGATGTCTGAGTATGCTATAAATAGCTTATGGCTAACGATGAATTTCCGCCTCTAGGCCGCATCCAGCTTCCTTTTGAACAGGGAAATGTTACGCCCGATTTGCCTAGTGTTGAATCTGTGGAACCTGGTGAAACTGGCCTAGTTGATCAATTAGCGCCTGCTGATGATGACACCGGGTATAAAGAAGACAATCCGCATGGTGATAGCCCACGCGTCATGGAGGCAGACATGACCTCGTCTGAAAAGCCGCAATTAAGAGGTGCTAGAGCAAGACATCCAAGTAGTCCAGAACCAGAACCTGAACGACCTGAACCAACCATACGGGAAGAAATCGGCTACAATGGTAATCCTAGGATTTCAGCCACCCCTAGTAATGTCATATCGATTAAAGGGAGAAGACCAACTCGTTCAGAAAGGCGACCGATAACTGATGTACTTGCTAGGCGACCGCCCGGCGTCCGGGCTGCACCGGAGGTAGTCAGGCGAATTATAGCCCAGACAAAGGCCAATCTTGCTGCAATAGATTCTCCTACATAAAGATTAGAAGCACAATATAGGGCTGCGCAAGCTGCCCGAGGTCTTGTCGATAATAATCCTCGAAAAGTTGCACCGTCGCAGACTCGTGGACGTCCGTATTCCCCACACCCCGGTGAAACAAGCAAAGAAGACGATTCTGAAGAATAAGCTAAAGATCCGAAAATATAGTACAATATATTGATGAGTTTTATGCAAGACCTACCTCAGCCGTTTTTTGTGCTGGCACCAATGGACGATGTCACCGACACCGTCTTTCGACGTATCGTTGCCTCAACAGCAGCACCCGATATGTATTTCACGGAATTCGTGAATGTCGATGGGTTACAGAGTCCCGGCAGACCTAAGCTTCTCGCTAAACTTGCTGCTACGTTGTCCGAACAGCCTCTTATCGTCCAACTATGGGGCAAAACACCAGGTAACTATTACAAATGTGCACGTGAAATTGCAAATGGAACCCTAGCTCGAGACATTGCATCCATGTACCCGCATATCACCAAAGTAAATGAAATTATTTTTGCTGGTATAGACATAAATATGGGTTGTCCAGCTAAGCCGGTCGTCCAGAATGGTTGTTGTAGCGCACTTATAAATAACCGCGAACTAGCATCTGAAATAATTACCGCAGTCCAACAGGGGTCGACCGATGGGTTAACAGAGGCGGGAAGGGGAGACGAAGTAGGGGGCTTCCCTATCAGCGTCAAAACCCGACTCGGCTGGAATGAGATTGATTATTCTTGGCACGAGCATTTACTCTCACATAAACTTAACATGTTAACTATACACGGACGAACTCGCAAAGAAATGTCCAAGGTTCCTAATCATTGGGATGCGATTGGCCATATTGCCAGGCTTCGCACTTCCCTCTCTCCTAATACAAAAATCATTGGTAACGGCGATGTATTAACGCGCGAACAAGGCCTCAGGATCGCGAAGGAATATGACCTTGACGGCTTGATGATCGGCCGTGGCATCTTTCATGATCCATATGTTTTTGCCCAGACCAGCCCTTGGGACAGTAAGTCTCCGCAAGAGAAGGTCGCTCTGTATACTTCACATGTTAAGCTTTTTGCCAACACTTGGACTAATCGTGAACGAAATATCGTAACTCTCAACAAATTCTGTAAAGTATATATAGAAGGATTCCCTGGCGCCAAAGATTTTCGTGAACGACTCATGGCAGCTGAATCTATCGAAAGTCTGCTTGATATGCTTGGCTCTGAAATCATCACTACGATCGATCAGTAGTGTAAGACCGCTGTTATAAACACCGATACATAAGATAATAGTTAAATAATTAAATACTAGGTAGCATAAGCTTAATCGCGTACACAAATACGTAATTACTTGAGGGAGTTTGCGACTTGTGCATTATTGCCAGGCTCTCCTGCAATTGGTGCTGGTACTGCAGTTCTTGGAGTTACAACCGATCAGCGTGGCATTGCTCGTCCATCGACTCCAGACGTAGGTGCATATCTAACTGTTCTTGGTACTAGTATTACACTTACTCCGATTGCGAAGTTTGCGGGGATTTCGGTGCCCAACACAGGCTTTCGGAGAAATTGACCCCAAGTACATAAGCGTTTACAATTAACAGTAAGTATTATGGGAATAAAAAAGAGGGTAACTAAGGCAATACTAATTCGTGCAGGAGCAATTGCTCTTGTAGTGTTTTTGGTTGGGGCTGTTCTGATTCGCTCTGACGTGGCAAATAAAGCATATGCAGCAGCTCCCGGCGACGTCATTATTAATGAATTGATGTATAACCCCAACACGGGCAATCAGCTTGATGAATTCCTTGAGCTGTACAACACAACTGGTTCTTCGATAGATCTTTCAGGGTGGAGTTTTTCGGCTGGTATTACATTGACGTTTGCGCCTGGAACATCAATCCCGGCAAGTGGCTATATTGTGATATCACCAAGTATTTCACAGACGTTCGCTACGTATGGCGTGGTGGCAACCGAGCAATATTCACCTTCTAACCTCTCTAATGGCGGGGAAACAGTTACGCTAGTAGATGATTCCTTGGCTGTAATGGACACCGTAAACTACGATGATGTTTCGCCATGGCCTACGAGTCCTGATGGCACCGGTCCATCGCTCGAACTGAAAGGTACTGGACTCGATAATTCAATTGCAACCAACTGGGGCGCCAGTTCTGCAAATGCCGGCACTCCACTCGCCCAAAACAGCCAAGTCGGGCTTAATTTACCAGTCATAACCAATGTTACCGATCCAAACGACATTCTAGACACCGACACCGTACATATAACTGCAACAGTCACCGGAAGTACAACCGTAAATCTGCACTATAAAATAAACTTTGATTCAGACGTGACTCTCGGTATGTTCGATGACGGAGCACATGATGATGGAGCTGCTGCCGATAATGTCTATGGGGCTCAAATTCCCTCGCAAGCACAAAAAACTCTCGTTCGATTCAAGGTAGATGCGGTCAATGGCTCAGGAACTAAAACGAGTCCGAGTAACGATGATTCGATTGATTACCATGGCTATTACGTTAAAGACCCGAGTCTTACCAGCACTGAGCCGATTCTCGATTGGTTTATAAGTGATGCTGACTATACGGCAATGTATGCAACTGCAGATAATTTCGGGCTAACACCTCAGTTCCCGTGTGTTATCGTGTATGGCAACGATGTTTTCGATAGTGCTGCTGTTCGAATTAAAGGCAGTAATACTCTCTTTTTCCCTAAGAAGAGCATCAAAATTGATCTTCCGGCTGGCTATACACTTACCATGCCGGATATCCCGTATGCCATAAACGAGTTTCATCTAAATGCAAATTATAAAGCAAATGATTCTGCAAAAATTCCAACGATTTTTTGGGCAAATAAACAGGCTGGCATCGAGGTAGCCAGCACTCAATTAACCCGATTACAAAAAAACGGTGAATTTGAGGGTGCATACTTCTTGGTTGACAAGTTTAAGAGTGGATGGCGCGATCTATACAATCGTGCTGGCGGAAGTATGTTCGAAGATTATTGGAGCGTTGAGTTTGGCGCGACTGACAATACAGAGCTTGTAGCACTCAAAGACCGTATGGTACTTGATCGTAAAGACCCTCAAAAAAGAGGCTATGTTCTGGACGATAACAATATCCCCGCGCTCATAAATTACATGGCAATGGTGGCTATAACTCACCATCATGACTACAGTCGAACTCAAAACACTATGTACTTCAAGAGTAGTATCACCGGTCGATGGGAACTCATGCCATGGGATCATGATGGAGATTTGATCCCTGCAAGTCCAAAGTCGATGATTAATTCTTGGGAGACGTATACCGAAAATCAAGATGAAACACGCTTTATGCTCAACGCAATTTATGAACAGCCGGACCTTCGCGCTGCATATTACCGCCGTTTAGCAACTCTTGTTGAAAAATATTACGCAAACGATACCTTCAAGAATAAGTACCAAGAGCTTTCGGCTGTACACAGCGATCTTTCGGCACTTGATCAAGCAAAATGGCCTACAGCACAACGAGAGCTTAAAGAAAGTGACGAAGCAGCAATGGATAAGTTTAAGCTGTTGTTTAGCACGCTCTACAGGGAAGATTGGGCTATCCCACGAGCTCAAACCTTGCCTGAAAAACAATCAGTCAGTATCTCCAGCGTCAATGCAGATGCAGATAACACCAATGAATATATTCGGTTATCGAATGCAGCATCTACGCCGGTTGATATTTCAGGTTGGACAATCGAGGGCATAAGCTACACCATTCCTGCCGGTTCAGTCATTCCTGCAAACGGTGAGATTTATATCCTGAGGGATGACATCGGATATCGGGCTAGCCATACTGCCGTATTGGTTGCAGGCCAATACACGAACGATCTCGGTGGTTCCGGTACGCTTACTCTAAAAACAGATTCGGGAGTAACCATTGATAATGAAACGTATTAAGCACAAGATTGCGCTCTCACTCTCTGTAATGATTTCCCTGATAGGGATAGTGAGTTTGGTACCTGCTGCACTCGCTGCGCCTGCTACCTTCACCGTTACAAATACCAACGACACGGGTGCGGGTTCGCTTCGGCAAGCGATTATCGATGCCAACTCAAACGGGAATCCATCGGACCAAGATATAATCACCTTTACCATTGCCACTACCGGCGATGTATTTATTCAACCACAGACGACACTTACCATAACTCAAAGTGTTTTGATTGATGGTTATACACAATCAGATGCGACCGCAAACACAGCTGTGTGGCCACAGCCATTCGATGGGTTACTGCGTGTTGGCATAGATAATTCTGTTGGTGGAAAAATGGAAATCACGGCAAACAACACTACTATTCGTGGTTTAGTCTTTTCGCGGAGTACCGATGCGGAAATTTATGCAAACGGAGTTTCTGGTTTAAACATTTACGGAAACTACTTTGATACGACGAATAACGGATTGTTTGGCAATAAAGACGAGAACGTATCAGCCAAGACCGTCGAACTTTTAAATACAACGGACAGCACTATCGGCGGTTCGCAGGCAGAACGTCGTAATTTGTTCGGCTACTGTGCAAATAGCTGTATCGATATCTCAGGGTCAGCCAGTGGGAGCATAGCCATAAAAGGTAACTATATCGGTGTTGGGGCGGATGGCGCTATTAGCATGGATACGCTCATATATTCTAACTATACGGCGCGGACTGCTGCGATAAAAATTAGTGATCAAGTAGATGGCGTGACAATTGGTGGTCTTGGTACTGGTGAAGGAAATTCACTTGAGCACAATGCTACTGGCGCGCTGCTCGTCCAAGACAGTAATGGCGTGTCGGTTCTCGGTAATCGAGTCCAATATAACTTCTGGGGAAATTACTGGGCATTCTCCGGCATTGTTCTTGAAGGTGCAACCAATACAATCATTGGTTCAGCGGGCACCGGTGCAAATGTTATATCGGGCAACTTGCGGGATTCTATCGTGCTACGTAATTCAACAGTTACTTCAAATCCAACACTAGACACCACAATCGAAAACAATAACATCGGTGTGATTGCAGATGAAACGACTGCGTTTCCAAATGGAGATGGCATCTCGGTCTATGATGACACTCAAGACGCTACGATAGTAGATAACCGCATTCGAAACTCAACAGCCAAAACAGGAGTGAGTATACATGGCAATTCACAAAATATTAGTGTTCTTGGTAACTCTATCTATAACAACGCTGGTATCGGGATTAACATAGACGGCAGTGGCTCAGATACGCTCACGAATACGAATGATTATCTTGATAGTGATACAGGACCGAACGAATATTTGAATTCTCCTGGCTATACTGCTATCGACGAAGATGTGAGCACAACTGCTGTTACGTACACGGCAGATCTTCCGGTGGGTGAATATAGAATAGAGTTTTATAGTAATTCAGTCGCTGACCCCTCGGGCGTGGGTGAAGGCGAGACATATATTGGGTTTGATGAAATCGTATCTGAAGGTACTGGGTTGCAAGAATTTCAGCATACGCTAGCTGGCATTAATCACGACAACCTTGCGCTTACTGCAACACGTATAGATAGTGGAGCAACTTTCGGATTTGGGGCGACGAGCGAATTCGGCAGTGCGGGCGAGCCCTATATACCAGTTGCAGATTTGCAAATATCAACAAGCCTTTCGAACCCAGAAGACATCGTTGTTGGCTCCACACTCAATTATCAGGTTACAATAACAAATCAAGGTCCTGTTGCTATTAACCTCACGTCACTCAACAGTAGTACTCCCGGGGCCAATAACTTATTCATGTCGGTACTCCCTTCCTACCTGTCTTACGCTAGCGTCTCTGGAACCGGTATTACATGTACCGACCTGGGGGCGGGTTCTGCGGGCGGAATATCGTTTGGTGGTCTATTTGCGGACCATAGTGACCACAGCGTTGTAACCTGCTACTACAGCGGAAGTTCAAGTATGCTCGCGCCTGGATCTTCAGTTGCATACCAATTCTCTGTATCTATAGTAGAGTCTGGGGTGGGCAGTGCTGTTGCGTCGTTCATATCACCAACACTTTCAACTGATCCCGACGACAGTGCTTACCAATCGTTTGTTACAAGCGGGCAAGATTTAATAACGCAACTAGAAATTTCTAGCTTAAATAACTTTAGTAAGTCTGAAGAAAACACTTCGATCGATCTGGGTGTTGCTAAAACGCTGCTTAACCCCGAAGATGTAGTATTGGGTGGTGTCCTAAATTATGAAATAAAAATAACAAATTATGGTCCGAGCGCATTGGATATGTCTCGACTTAATGATCCGACTCCCGGTAATGGCACAGATTTGCTAACTGATATACTGCCTCCACAACTCGCATACTCAGGAATATCCGGTCCAAATATTGCGTGCATCGACTTGGGAGCTGGTTCAGCATCAATATTCGGGAGTGTACTTGCCGGTCATAGCGATCACGAGCTAGTTTTTTGCGCTCATACTGGCACGGATATTCTTGAATCGGGTGATTCGGTAACTTATGTATTGTCTGCTACAGTAGTAGATGATGCAAACCCAGCATTTATTAACCATGTCATGGTATCGCCTTCTCTTGGCGACCCAGACGCGCAAATAATCGCTGATATTTTAAATACTGACGGTGAGCTGATTGACGGTTTGAATTACCAGGGTGTCAACAACTACGACTATGCCTTTAGTCAAGTAGCAGATACCTCAGCTAGATTTATGCTCGCCAATCCCGAGGATGTAGCCCCAGGCGCGACTTTAAATTACGATTTCTCATATACCAATAATGGACCAAATAGCATGGACCCAACGGTGTTCGATGCTTCGGGCATTAATCCTTTCGAAACGGCTTTAACAATGTTCATACTACCTCCAAATCTAACATACATATCCCAGTCTAATAGTGACCTGGACTGCACATGGGCGGGTCCCGGTTCAGCGAGCTTCACTCCATTCTTCAGTGATCATAACGATTACAGTTTGCTTTACTGCGCATATATAGGGTCCGACACTCAGCTGACAACAGGCGAGTCTATTCTATCTACATTTCAATTTACTACCGACTCAGCACCCAACTCGTTTAGTGCATACGCAATCACCAATACAACGATCGCAGACGAACTTGACCACGAAGCAATCAGAAGAGTTTATGCGTTTGATGGCATTAACCCGATCGATATCATACAAAGACTCTTCGATACAAATTCGAATAACTTTGTCCTAGCTGCATATACTGCACCCGTATTAATTAATACTGGCGGCGGTTCGAGCTCAAACAGTGGGGGCGGCAACCTTGCAGATACTGGTGTAAATACATATGTTGTGATTCCTGCTGTATTGTTGTTGCTATCATTAGCAGGAGTGCTAATCGCATCTAGAATGACTGGTCGTAACAGTACTAAACACCAGAAAAAACGTGCCAAACATAGTATATATCTTGTTGGTAGCATCATAGTCGTAATTTCAATCGCAGCAGTAGCTGTTTCCGTTACTTTGAAAAAAGACGAACCCAAAAAGGTTATACCAGAAACATCTTATGATTCTGCTGTAGACCCTGAAGAGCGACTAAAGAATATTCCGGTCGATGCCAAGAGCGATGTTTGTAGTTCAGTTTCAGTCGAGCAGTTATCTACCGCTCTTGGTTCTGTTTTACAAACTGGAAAAGTTAGCATACCTACTACTAAAACCAAGGAAGGCTCTGTATCGGCATGCATGTACATCGTCAAAGACCGGACGAAAGGTGGGGCAGACACAATCGTAGTTACGCAGCGGAAGTTTTTAAATGCTGATGGTGCCCAGAAGTCGTACTCATTACTGACGAAGATTTCTGACAATAATCGAAAAGAACTTTCAAGTTCGACTTTTTATAATAGTAATGCCAAACAGATCGTAAGCGTTAAGTCTAATATCCTAACTACTGCATCATTCACGACTGTTGATAAAACAATCAACAATGACGTTATAAATGCAGTAGCTAAGTTGTTTTAACCAAGAAATAAATCACGACTAAGTATGAAGAGACACATCAATCATATACGAAAACACGGCCCTCGGTTCACCCTATTAGTTATTGCAATTGTTCTAACTGTCTCGGTTGGTATTTTTGCAGGGAATAGAATATTCAAGAAAAAATCTACCCCAGTTCAGGCTAAAAAAGAACAAGTAATTACGTTTTCTACTGATAAGCCAGATGAATCCAAGAAGAATGCGGATGCCTATAATTGGCGTGGAACTGCAGAGGAACCTATGAAAATTCGGATTGGTAAAATCGCTGTCGATGCCTATATTCAGCAAGCTGGAGTTGACCAAAATAATGCCGTTGCAGTACCAAATAACGTTCACTTGGCGGGTTGGTTCACCAAAAATGTTCGACCAGGCCAACTTGGTCTTTCTATAATAGATGGTCATGTATCAGGCCCAACGGTTGACGGTGTATTTAAGAATCTTACTAAGCTCGCCAAAGACGATACCTTTGAAATTGAGCAAGGAAATGGCAAAGTTATAAAATATAAGGTAGTCGAAAAAGTAGAGCTTAAAGTTGCTGATTCGGCGGCGTACTTATTCTCACAGAAACCAGAGATTAAGAGTCAGCTTAATCTTATAACTTGTGGTGGTAAATTTGATCGAACCGCAAATCAATTTGAGAATCGTGTCATCGTAGCGGCGTCACTGCAGGAATAAGACTCAGCATGCCTACAGTTTGTACTGGTACAATATGGAAAGCGTAATAATAACAATATCGGTGCACCCTACTGTCGTGTAAAATTACTAGTGAATTAACGCATAACATTGGAGAGAATATGGAAGAAGTTGAAGTTGTAGAGAAACCTAAAAAGCCGACTAAATCTGCAAAAAAAGTCACATTCACGATTACATTCAACCTTATTGTTAAGCTCATAATTGCAGGGGCTATCCTTCTTGTGCTGTTTGGAGTTTATATGCTTGGAACAAAGAATGGTAAAGAAAACGCATATACACGAGTTTCGTCATCCAACTCTGGAAACCGTGATGCAATGTCGAGCGGTTCAAGCTCACCGCTTCGTCGTTGGACTGCAATTGCAACCATCATTGATGTCAATGACAAAAAACTCTCATTCAAAGATTCTGCAGGCAAAGAACAAACTGCAACATTCACCAAAGAGTCAGTGTTCCTGGGGAGCGACGGCAAGAAAACTGACGTCAAAGCCTTGAAGAAAGATCAGAAAGTTATTATATCGGGCAACAAAGACGAAAAGGGTGAAAACCGCACCGTAACCCGAATCCGGATTCAAAAATAACTTCATCTATTTTTAGCGAATCACCCATTTTGGTATGATTGATCTATGAATATTACAAAATACGGTCATGCTTGTTTATTACTAGGATCTGAAGAGTCAAAAGTACTAATTGATCCGGGCGAACTAACAGAATTACCAGACTCACTAAGTAATGTAGTGGGAGTAATCGTCACTCATGCTCACTCCGACCATTTGAGCCAATCAAATCTACAGAAGATTCGGGATGAGAGTCCGAATTTTGTGCTGTACGGAGTCCAAGAAGTTGTTGATTTGTGTGCAGATATCGCTGTGAAAAAACAAGTAATTAACGCAGATTGCACCCTAAATATTGGCGATATGGATATTACACTGTACTACCTGGATCATGACGTTATTTACCAATCATCACCGTGCAAGAATCTAGCCGTAAAAGTTGCCGATCAGCTATATTACCCGGGTGATTCTTTTCATGTTATCCCCGATCATGTCCGAACTGTCGCCGTACCGCTGAGCGGACCGTGGCTGAAGTCAGCCGAAAGTATAGAATTTGCTTTGGCAATGAACGCAGACGAGGCATTTCCGACTCACAATGGACTGTTGAACGAAGCCGGTCACAGTGTCATGAATAACTGGATGATAAAAGGTCTCGAAGGAAACGCGACGATATTTAAGCTCGTTCGGAACGGTGATCTTGTGTAACTAGCTTGTAGCGGGGTGTTGAGCCAATAACTGGTAGTTATAAGCATGAGCGGTTATTATATATACAGATAAAAAGGATGCTCTATGGCTCACCACGACAAAACGCTCACTCATGACATGCTCACGAAAATTGATGCCTATTGGAGAGCTACCAATTACTTGTCAGTAGGGCAGATTTATCTCCGGGACAATCCGCTTCTCACCAGACCGCTTGAATTTAAAGATGTCAAAAAGATGCTTCTAGGGCATTGGGGCACTACGCCAGGGCAGAACTTTATCTACACTCATTTGAACCGAGTAATCAATAAATACGATTGCAATATGGTATACATATCGGGCCCCGGACATGGTGGACCTGCGATCATGGGCAACGTTTATCTAGAGGGAACATTGAGTGAATTCTACCCGAAGATCACCCAAAATTCGGCCGGCATGAGAGAATTGTTCAAGCGATTTTCATTCCCCGGTGGATTCTCGAGTCACGTATCACCTCAGATTCCTGGATCAATCCACGAAGGGGGTGAGCTTGGCTATTCACTCAGTCATGCCTTTGGTACGGTATTTGATAATCCCGATCTTATTACTGCCTGTATCGTTGGAGATGGTGAAGCAGAGACGGGCCCTCTTGCCACCGCTTGGCACTCTAATAAGTTTTTAAACCCGATTACTGATGGCGCTGTTTTACCTATACTCCACCTCAATGGGTATAAGATCAGCAACCCAACGTTGCTGGCTCGAATCGGCCGGGACGAACTTGAAAAACTGTTTGAAGGCTACGGCTGGACACCGTATTTTGTGGAGGGTGATGAACCTGAAGCTATGCATGAGCTTATGGCATCGACGCTCGACAAAGTGGTAGAACAAATCAAAGGCATCCAAGCGAGCGCTCGAAATAGTAATGACCCCACGCGGCCACGGTGGCCAATGATCATCCTCAATTCGCCCAAAGGCTGGACCGGCCCGAAGGTCTTGGATGGCAAAGCAATTGAAGGAAATTTCCGGTCTCATCAGGTTCCGATCACCATCGACGAACATCACAAAGAAAACGTGGCCCTACTCGAAAAGT
Organism: uncultured Candidatus Saccharibacteria bacterium; assembly: GCA_964494545.1. GTDB lineage: Bacteria > Patescibacteriota > Saccharimonadia > Saccharimonadales > AWTP1-31 > JAPLYT01. Next base: position 24,087 of record CAZBRN010000004.1, read on the forward strand.
GGCTCCGAAGTTACAAGCCACACGAACTCTTTGATGAATCTGGCGCGCTACTACCAGAACTACAAGAGCTTGCGCCAAAAGGCAAGCGCCGCATGGGCGCAAACATACATGCTAATGGCGGCGAACTTACACTCGACCTGGTGCTCCCGGAATTCCGTAATTATGCCGTAGATGTTCCTCGCCCGAGTATCGGTGGCGTCGGCAATGTTCACGCACTCGGGCCGTTCCTGAGGGACGTCATCAAACTAAATCAGGATCATCGAAACTTTAGGTTATTTGGTCCAGACGAAACGGTCTCTAACCGTCTAGAATCTGTATTTGAAGTTACGAATCGGCAATGGGTTGGTGAGACGCGTGAGCATGATGAATTTTTGTCTAGTGACGGGGCAGTACTCGATTCAATGCTCAGCGAACACCAATCTCAGGGTTGGCTCGAAGGCTACTTACTTACTGGTCGTCATGGAGTACTCAACAGTTACGAAGCGTTTATTCGAATCGTAGATTCTATGGTAAACCAGCATGCAAAGTGGATCAAAATGTCATCGGAAATTGCCTGGCGGAAAGATATCCCATCATTAAATTATTTACTGACGTCTCATGTATGGCGCCAAGATCATAATGGATTTACCCATCAAGACCCAGGCTTCATCGATCACCTCGTCAATAAAAAAGCTTCCACTACTCGGATATATTTGCCTCCCGATGCCAATACACTTATTTCAGTTATGGATCATTGTCTACGGAGTCGTAACTATATTAACCTAGCTATTTGTGGCAAACACGACGGGCCACAATGGCTGAATATGGAACAAGCGGTTATTCATTGCACCCGTGGTATCGATACCTGGGATTGGGCAAGTAATTGCGGTGACGTCGAGCCTGACGTTGTCATGGCTTGCGCTGGCGATGTGCCAACGCTCGAAACTATGGCGGCTGTCTCTATTTTGCGTGAACACCTACCGAAGCTTAAGGTACGGGTAGTGAACGTGGTTGATCTGATGAAACTACAACCAAATACTGAGCACCCTCATGGCATGAGTGACATGGATTTTGATGCTATGTTTACCAAAGACAAGGAAGTTATGTTTGCATACCACGGGTACCCGTGGCTCATTCACCGCCTAACGTACCGGCGCACCAATCGGAATGTACATGTACGAGGCTATACCGAAGAAGGAACGATCACAACTGCCTTTGATATGACGGTTATGAACAAACTTGATAGATTCCATTTGGTGATGGATGTTATCGAGCGCACACCTGTAAAGACAAAAGCAGCAATGGCACTCAGCGAGATGATGGAAGAAAAACTCGTTGAGCATGAAAATTATATCCAAGAACATGGCGTAGACATGCCGGAAATCACTAATTGGGAGTGGAAGTACTAACAATGAGTATTGCCCGTGAGCTAACTATCGTCGCCAATCCCGGCAGCCAAAGTCGCAAGTACGCCTTATTTGCAGGCGACGAATGTAAGGCTACCATTCACTTCGAATTCGAAAGTGACGCGATAGTATACACACTGAATATGACAGGGAAAGCGCCGCAAACGGGCAAAGCAGGGCTGGTGCATCTAACGTTTGCTGCCACCAAAGTACTTGATATCTTACGTGATCATGGTGCGCTATTACACGATGAAGCAGTCCAACAAATTGGGTTAAGGATCGTCGCTCCTTCATCATATTTTCAAAAACATCATCATATGACACCGGTAGCTATTCAGCATTTACGTGATCTTCTACCACGAGCTGTCATTCATATTAGTGCGGCACTACAAGAAATAGAGTTGCTCGCAATTGGCTTTCCTGATGTGCCTATCATTGGTGTTTCTGATAGCGCTTTCGATAGCACCGAACCGTACTTTGTGCATTCGTACGCAATACCCCAGAAGATCGCTCGAGAGCTAGATGTTTGGCGTTTCGGCTACCATGGATTATCGATCAATTCTGTTACCGGCAAACTTAAAAAAGCTAAGCAACTTCCACGTAGAATAATCGTCTGTCATTTAGGTGGTGGTGCCAGCGTGGCAGCTCTTAAAGATGGAGTTCTTCTTGACTCAACCATGGGCTACTCCCCGCTAGAAGGTTTGATGATGCCAACCCGAAGTGGCTCCATCGACCCTACAGCAGTTGAAGTAATGCGACAAGGTCTTGGACTCAGTCATAACAAAATGCAAGAATACCTCAACCTTAATTGTGGGTTGCTCGGGGTAAGTGGAATCTCCGGGGATATCCGAGAGTTACTCGCCTGTGAAGATACTCGTGCCGCGGCAAAACTAGCCCTTCATATGTATGTCTCGAGCGTCCAGAAGGCGATCGGCCAAATGTCAGCCGTCCTTGGAGGAATTGATATGCTCGTATTTACTGGAACCGTAGGTGAGCGCTCGGCAATTATGCGCACCCGTATAGTATCGAACTTAGAATATCTTGGCGTGTCTATCGACCAAGCACATAACAAAAAAGCCATCCAACCAGAAGAGCTTACGAAAATAAGCACCCAACAGTCCAAACATCCAGTACTCGTGGTACCGTGCGACGAAGCAAGCCAAATCGCAAAAACTGCCCGCTCATTCCTGAAGTAATAATTTAACGCAAATATAAAAATCACCCAAAAGGGTGATTCTAATGTTCGTGGTGGCGAAGAAGCGAAAATAGTTGAACCATTGAGCGAAGTCATCGAGTGGATGTTAGATAATCAGGTAAACGAGTGGCAAATCGATCTCAAAGAGGCTTCATTAATGAGAGTTCCTGAGCTCTACTCACTGTAATTATTGGACGTAGAAACTATAGGGTAAGTTAGATTGAACCATAAGTCAGTTAGATATACTGATTTACACTAATTGAATTTAAATGATGATACAAAATCTTCAAATTGCTGCGTTGTCGCGCCAATTGTAAGAATAGCGTACATTTTTCTTCCATTAAGTGTCGCTTCTACGTGTCCATCATATACCTTACCGTCTATAGGGGCGGTAAAGTCACCCTGCACAGACTCATTCCCACCCATCATAGACTTGATAGATGAACCCGGCTTAGCACCCTCTATATTCGATATAACTCCATTTACTGCTCCGTCGAGACTGAGTTGCTGCTCTGAAGGCAAAGGAGAGTAGTCGATAACAGAAATTTGAAATACGTTTTCTTCATTTTCGCTTAACCTTAAAAAATTGGTATATGGAATTACATAACCTTGAAGATCCAATGTATCCTTTTCTGTATTAGGGAACCCTGGGAAATTAATAGTAAACCCTTCAGCAGTTGATGTATATGGCTTAATATCATTGTTCGAGAAAAAACTTTTAGCCTGCTCACTTATGCTACCGTCACCTTTGTCGGAGCCAAGAAAACGACCTACTTCCTTACCAATGGTACCAGCCGTAGAAAAAATAATAATACCTACTAAAACGGCTACACCAGATAGTAAATTTGTGTACCACTTCTTATTCTTTTTAGCAGAAACTGCTTTTTTATCCTCATGAACAGTAGGTGATTTGTCGGTAACTAATTGAGATTGTTTGTTAATAGGATTAGAACTTAAATTTCTTTCTGGTTCTATCTGTTTATTTGATGGAGAAAAGTCACTAATTATCTGTTTGCTTTTCGGTTGTTTCTCCCCGCACTTATTACAATACTTAACGGATTTATCTAGTTCATTGCCACAACTGAAACAGTACATATTTGTTTACCTCTAGTATCACATTATAGTCCCCAAAAGGGATTATTTGAAAGAACACTTTGTAATATTTGCAAATTCCAGCTTAATTTATTGGCCAGACATTAATTGCTTCAATCTGCTGTATAGTGGTAAGTATGTATTGTACGAATTGTGGGAAGAATCAAAACGAGGTTTCAAAGTTTTGCACTAACTGCGGAGTAGAGCTTGATGCTAAAAGTGAATTTAAAAAAACTAAGGCTGAAAAGAAGAAATATACATTAGTTTATGTAGGAATACTTTTTGGAATACTTTTTGCCGCCCTATATGCCGCCAACGTGGATACCACGAAAATAGGGGAGAGTAGATCAACTAACTTTATTTCATCGTGGTTGTTTGCTTCAGTTATTGCTGTGATCGCACTCGTAATCCCCTTGCTTATAATTCAAAAAACAGTTCTAAACAAAAAGAGCAAGAAAAGAAAAATTTTCTCAGTTTTCTTGGTAATGATAGTACTATTGATTGGATTTATAACAACGGTAAGCGTTGCAGATAGTCATAGCTGGAATGCAGCAAATAGTGTCGATAAGGTAGATTTTGATAGTTACAGTGAACGTGACAAGTGTATTTATAGTCTGAGGCACCAGGCCGAGTATGTATCAGAAGGTGATGCCAAGAAGAGGTGTCAGTAGCTGAATCGGAGTACTTAGATGGATGAGCGGCCAAATCAACTGTCATATTCAGATATTATTAAGGGAAGAAACCACTACATAAAGTTAGCTAAGAAGCTTGGCGTTGAAAATAAACTACACCCTACAAATCGTATTTTCAAAGCATATCAACTGCTTGAGGAGCTTACTCCGATTTACATGGACCCGGTAAAGAGTAAGGCATTCTATGAGAAGTATAATCTTGGGAGTATTATCCACAATGTCTTGATCGAGTTGTCGGAACTCAGCTTTATATTCACCACACTCGAGAGCGATTCTAACCCGGTCTTAGCAGACAAATTGCTAAAGTTGTCCAGCGGGACTCTCAGTCCAATTCTGGAAACCCCAATAAATAGCATCGCAAGAAACACCCAGTTTGAGCTATCAATGCTCTGCGACTTCTTATCACAGGGTATGGACGCATCACTAGGAGAACCAAACCCAGATATTTTACTTCGGGTAAATGGACGTACTTATAATATCGAATGTAAGAGAGTGATTTCACCGACTCAGGTAGAAAATAATTTTAAGGCAGCAGTAAAGCAGATTCTACCAGTTCTAGCTCTCAAGCCAGAAACTGAGCGGGGTGTCATAGCAATTTCTATAACCAGGTTAATGCACGGAGCAAGTGAAGTGCTTGATGCACAAAACCCTGAGTCTGGATTTGAATTTAACAAACAAGCACTAAGAGATTTCGTATTAGAGTATCGGCATACTTGGTTTAACCACCGCACTTTAACTGACGATCGGGTCCCGGCTATCATCTTTCACTATCACGGAGCCATGGTCGCAAGGACTGGACCGGCTTTAAGCAGCATGAACCACCGCACCCTAACTGACGTAAGCGACAACAATCCATAC
>CAZBRN010000005.1:0-17704 GCA_964494545.1 uncultured Candidatus Saccharibacteria bacterium
CTCTTCAGATCGATCATCCAAAACTCAAAGTAATACTTGTTGGTAAAAAAGAACAGTACTATGAGCGACTTGACCGATACATCAAGAGCCGAAATTTTGAAGATAGCGTCATCACCACCGGATTTGTTGAAGACAGTGAGCTTAAGTGGCTGTATCAACACTGCACGGCGTATGTCTTCCCGAGCTTGAGTGAAGGCTTTGGTCTGCCGGGACTGGAAGCTATGGTTCACGGGGCACCAGTTGTCAGTAGTAACGCAACTTGCCTACCTGAGATTTACAGAGATGCTGCGCTCTATTTCAACCCTAACGACACTGATGATATCGTCCAAAAAATATCGAGAGTTCTGACAGACACAAAATTCAGAGAACAGCTCATAACCCGTGGCCACACCCAGGCCGCCAAATATTCTTGGCGTCGCATGGCTGAACAAACCCTTGCGGTATATAAAAAGGTTCTTGGAAAATGAAGCAAGAAAACGTAGTCGATTTTAGCCCGCTCGCCGAATTAAATAAACATAAATCTAGCGACAATCTCTATATAATAGTCTGGATAGTAATAGTTTCTGTAGTTATTGTGCTCGGTGCTTTTACGAAGAGCGTAATCTTACAGATCATAAGTTATTTTGGAATTTTCGTCGGCCTTGGTTTTTATGTATATAGCAGTTATCAAGCTGATAAAAAGCAACAAGCGGTATTTACTCAATTTGCAGCCGTAAACTCATGGCAATACTCCGAAGGTAGTCAAGATGTTAGTACGGTAGGCACGGTATTTTCGCTTGGTCACAGCAGATATATGCAAAATATATACATGGGATGGAGTCACGGATTACCATTTCGACTCTATACCTATAATTACAGTGTAGGTTATGGTAAAAATGAACAATACTATGATCTTCAAGTATTTGAACTAACTCTACCTCGTTCACTCCCCCATATGGTAATAGATTCCTTGGTAGAGGGTGGTAACGGTGGCAGGTCTACGCTGCCAATTGAATTTGCCGAATCTCAAAAAATTGAATTAGAAGGTGATTTCTCGAAATATTTCTCTCTCTATACCCCTGATGACTATGGCATTACCGCACTCACCGTTCTGGCTCCTGGTGTCATGGAAACCCTAATGAAGTTTGCCGCTTCCTGCGATATAGAAATCATACAAGATAGGTTGTACTTTTTCTGGCCTGACATACCGGGAAGTCAAAAATCATACCAAGATATCTTCACCACGGTAAACCAAGTCCTCGATCAAACACTTCGTAAACTCACTACTAGCGATATTTTCGCATCAAAAAATCAAGCCATGGTCCAGAGTAAAGCTTCGATTTTAGGGAGTAAACTTGTCAAAAGTTGGTGGAATTCAACCACCAAGATAGCATTGTTTGTCGTTTTACTCACTATCACCTATGGCAGCGGTGCGCTCTTGATTGAAGATATTGGAGCGGCAATGGGCTTCATTACCTTTGCGATCGTCATAATTGGCGGGGTAATATATGTTGTCTCGTTGGGCTTCCAGGCTGTTTCTCGCTCTAAAAAACGAAACGACTTAAAGAATCGAAAATTCTCTTAGGCTTCGCAGTCTAATGGTGCTTTGAGGACAATATGACGATCGCGACCAAATCCTTCTGACTCGGTAGTAATGCCATGCTCGCCAGCTATCTTATGAATCGTTCGCCTATCGGCAGGATTCATCGGCTCAAGCGGCATGTCTTTCTTTGATTCTTTGACTGCATTAATCCACTCTACTGCAGCCTCGCCAAGTCGCTCTGCTCGAGCTTTTTTGTAGTCGGCAACATCTACGTTGACTCGGCTTATCTCGTACCCATTGTTGCGTAGCGCCGTACTGACCATAAACTGTAATGATCGTACTGTTTCGCCATTCTGGCCGATTAGGAAGCCATTGAGATGTGTAGAAGGAACGTGAAGCTCTATAACTTCATCGTCACTATTAGTAGCGTAAACATCGGTATTCAGTCCAAAAAACGATAGTAAATCTTCGAGGTATTTCTTTGCGTAAACAATTGAATCTTCCATGATCTATCTCCTATTTTTAGATTTTTTACTTCCTTTTTTCGGCGACTTAGTAGTGGTTTTTGTTTTAGGAGGAAGAACTTCTGCTTCAATTGGGGTGCTATTTCCCGCGACACTTGCGGTGGTCATTTCAGTCTGATCTTGGCTTAATACACGAGATTGTTGCAAGAAGGCAACAAGACCGCTCACCAGCCAGTAGAGAGACAGAGCGGAAGCTATGTTGACCGTAACGATAAAGATGAAGATAGGGAGCATATAGCGCGTACTACGACCGACGGCAGCATTTATCTCTCCCTGGTCTGCTTTTGTACCGTCACCTGCTTCCTTGAGGATTGATCGAAGGCTTCGTTTTTCTTTATCGTCAGGCATTAACTGCTTTGCTTGATAGAACTGGACCACGGCACTACCTATGACGATCAGCATGGCAGGCCAATAGATTCCACCGGTCTTGCCAATGGCAGCACGGGTGAGGTCGACGACGCCGAAGAGGGTACTGTCGAACTTAGAGATGTCTTTGGCAATAGTCTCTATCCAAGGAAGGCTTGCAATACTCGGATAGGCAAATGTAAAGATGGCTTTTGAATCAAGCACGATTCGGTTAAGCCCGCTATAAAGGCCAAGGAATATTGGAACCTGGACGATAAGCATCAAAATAGACGAAAATGGATTGATCTCTCGCTCTTTATAAAGCTCCATCATCATGGCTGATTCTTTGGTACGGTCGCCTTTAGCTGCAAGCTTGATACGCTTGAGTTCAGGTTGAAGTTCTCGCATCGCTTTCGCTTGGTGAAGTTGTTTCTTAACGAGTGGCCACATCAAGAGCCGTACAATCGTCGTGAAGATTATAATGGCTAGGCCGAAGTTATGCCCCGGAAGAATTCCATAGATCAACACAAGAAGGTTGAAGATTGGTTTGACGATCAAGGTTGTGAACATAAACTCTCCTAATAAAATACAAATGTGAGGCAGTTGATCTTTGTCCGGGTTTTAGATAATGCGTAGGTGCCCGAGCGAAGATTTACTCCTTCTATCATATCACGAGGGGTCAGATTACTCGAGACTGCATCAACAACCGCAACACCGATGCTTCAAGAGTGGCGTGATCGGTAGTCATAACTTCGTCACTAAATACGGTAATGACAATATCGGCAGGTATCTTGATAGCGTCTTGGTTTTTGCGCACGATCTCATACAGCCGCCTACGCATTCGATTTCGTTTGACCGCTGATTTACTTATCTTTTTGCTCACCACAACCGCACAACGATAGTCGCTGCGACCAGCATTTTCAGCTATGCGAATAGATAGTAAGGGCCCACGAAATGTTTTTCCGTGGGCATAGACAAACCGCAAACTATTGTGGCCATGAAATCGATGCTTATATGCAATCATACTCGGCTAAAAGATATCCCTTCAGGATGAGCGTTTGAGCTTAGTGAGTTAAACGAGCGCGGCCTTTGTTGCGGCGAGCTCGAAGAATGTTCTTACCAGCTTTGGTTGCCATGCGCTTCAAAAAGCCGTGCTCTTTTGCGCGGTGGCGTTTTTTGGGTTGAAATGTTCGTTTTGGCATTATCTTACTATATCCTTATTCTTAGATCTTTACTATTAATTTGGGTGTGCAAATCATGAGCGATATTTGAGCGATACAAATATTACTACGACTTAGAAGTCAAATTAACAATATTTAACCCACTAATTCTATCAAGTTTTCCACCTATTACCAAGTGTTTTCCACAGATTACTAGAGAGAGCCCTCCTCTGTGCACAAAAAGACTCCTGTTTGCAAGCTTTTTATAGGCCAACACCTATATGCATTATTTGCTTGTGGAAAACTCTGCAAATTTTGTATAGACTTATAGTTAGATTAGGTAGCGGAGTAAGCGAGGGTACATGAAAGACAGTCTATGGCAGGCAGTATTAGGAGAGATAGAGCTCTCTGTTTCGCGTGCCAGCTATGTCACATGGTTCAAAAATACCGTACTACTTCGCAATAAAGATAATGTACTCGTGGTTGGCGTGCCGACCGTTTTCGTCAAGAACCAGCTTGAGCGGAAGTTTAATGAGCTAATCCTCGATGTGCTCAAAAAGAATGGTGTAGAGCCGGACAAAGTTGAATATAAAATACACGTCAACAGCAGCGGCACACTCCATAAACGATCCAAAGAAGAAACTGTCATGGTGCTTCCTGGGTCGAACGCGCCCACTCAATCAGCAGCAAAACCTACTAGCAACAGCGGCGTTCGACATACATATAGGCAGGGACTCAATGAACGATACACTTTCGACAACTTTATAGTTGGCTCTGGCAATGAACTCGCCTATGCCGCCTGCCAAGCTATCGCCAGCGCTCCTGGAACGAGATATAACCCACTCTTTTTATATGGTGGTGTTGGAATCGGCAAAACCCACCTTATACAGGCTGTAGGAAACGCCATTCTCGCGAACGATCCGAAAGCGCACGTTGTCTACATATCTTCCGAGCAATTTGTTCAAGAATTTCTCGATGCTATTCGATACAAGAAAAACACTGATTTTGCAGGCTTTTACCGAAGCGCCGACGTACTCATCGTTGACGACATGCAGTTTATTGCCGGTAAGGAGAAGACCCAAGAAGAATTCTTCCATACTTTTAACGCACTTCATCAGGCAAACAAACAGATCATTATAAGTAGCGATAAACCACCGAAAGATATTCCAACACTCGAGGAGCGACTTAGGTCACGTTTCAACTGGGGAATGAGTATTGATATGCAGATACCCGACTTTGAAACACGGTGTGCCATCGTCCAAACCAAGGCAACCGTTCATGGCATCTCGCTCGATCCAAGTGTCGTGGAATATCTAGCCTCACATGTTCAGACCAACATTCGTGAACTTGAAGGCGCACTCAACCAACTCTTAGCTTTTTGTGAGATGCGAGGCTTGCAGCCCGAAATTCAAATTGCCACCAGTTTGCTTGGGGCATCAAAGTCTCGACCAAAACACATCAGCCCGAAACAGATCGTCGAGCGAACCGCCAAGCACTTCCAGGTATCACTCGATGACATCCTGGGTCCAAAGCGGGACAAAGACATTGTGGTACCACGACAAGTGGCTATGTACATGCTCCGATCGGAACTTCACTTGAGTTTCCCGAAGATTGCTCGGGAACTCGGCCGAAAAGACCACACTACCGCAATTCATTCAGTAGAAAAGATCGAGAAAGAATCATCACTCGACGCCGATATGCGAAGCGCTATTTCGGCCATCAAGGAGCGACTCTATGCCTAAGATCATTTCATTGCCATCCGTAAAAATACCTGTTTTAGGTGCATGGGGACGAGCTGTGCACAACCTGAGTATGGTTGGTGGTATAAAAGGAATTGTTGTCCCCTCCCCTACATTTCGAACACATTTTGTACGCAGCCTGTGGGTAACAAGTGGTGCTTATGCACCATTTATACGTGGGTACTTCCCACAGATTATTTCACCATTTCAATCTGTTAAACGTGAGTTATGCTCATTGTCCACAGACCTTACTATAATGTCTACTTTTTCTAACCAACCTTATTTAATATATAGAAAGGCAATTAAATGAAGCTTCAGGTAACCCAGGAAAATCTATCAAAAGCACTCGGAAACGTCGCACGAGTAGCAAACACGAGAGGCACCCTACCTATACTTGCTAATGTAGTACTCAGAACGGTTGGAACACGTCTAACTATCGCCGCAACTAACCTTGATATTGCTATCACCCACTACATTGGATCAAAAGTAGCCGAAGAAGGAAGCATCACTGTCCCCGCCCGCCTGATGCAAGATTTTGTGAGTAGTCTTCCAAGCGGCGTCATCGAACTCAAACTCGACGATTACAAACTCCACATAACTACCGACCAATACAACTCAGTAATAAATGGTATTTCGGCAGATGAATTTCCGGTGATGCCAGCTATTGCGGATGGAACATCATGGACAATTCCAGCAAAAGCATTCAAGAAAGGCCTGCAGCAGGTACTTGTGGCTGCCAGTAGCGACGAAGCCAGACCAGTTCTTACCGGGCTATATATCCACACTGAAGGTGGAAAACTATATATTGCCGCTACCGACAGTTACCGCTTGGCGGAAAAAGAGATCATGGCCACCAAGGAAGAAATTGACTTGCTCGTTCCTGCGAACGCTATGCAAGAACTACTGAGACTGCTTGGCGATCAAGATGTGGATATCGAAGTAACCCATGATGATCAACAGGTTCTCTTTAAGGTTGGTGAAGTCGAGCTGGTTACGCGATTGATCGAAGGAAAATACCCTGACTACCGCAAGTTAGTACCAAGTGAATTTGCAACCACCGCAACACTTAAGCGGGCAGATTTCGTGAATATCACCAAAGTATCGAGCCTATTTGCACGCGAAAGTGCTGGAAGTGTCACGATTCATCTCGACCCTGAAACCAAACAAGTGAGTATTAGGTCTATTGCCTCTCAACTGGGGGAAAACACCGCCAGCGCCGATGCAGTGATCACAAACGAGGGCGACATAACGCTTAACTCACGCTATCTGCTCGATGCACTTGGAACACTTAGTGGATCCGATGTGGATATCTGCTTCAATGGCAAGCTAGAGCCATGCGTACTTCGCGAAACAAAGGCTTCCGACTATACGCATGTAATTATGCCGCTCAAGAGTTAAAAAGCGCTAAACTATAGCTATGATTAGTGATTTACGGCTACAGTCGTTTCGGTCGTATGATAACAGCGCCTTTGAATTTAGTCCGGGGGTGAATATTATCGTTGGGCCTAACGCCAGTGGTAAAACCAATCTGCTTGAAGCCTTGTTGGTCATATCTCGAGGAAGTTCTTATCGTGGCCACGATGCCGACTTAATAGCCTACGAAAAACCGTGGACTCGGATTGAGAGCGATACCGCAGAAGGAAAACGAATTGTAACGCTCGACCAGTCGGGTTCTAAAATTGAAAAGAAATACACCATAAACGGTGTGGTGTATCGTAGATTAAGTTTACCCAAGACAGTACCGGTGGTAGTTTTTGAGCCCGACCACCTTCGCCTGCTGAGCGGAGGTCCAGAACGCCGAAGAGATTACCTCGATACTCTACTCGAACAGACAACCCCTGGTTTTGGCGTGCTACGACGTGAATATAAGCGAACGCTCGCTCAAAGAAACAAACTTCTTAAGAATCAATATCGATCTCAAGATGAAATGTTTGTTTGGAACATTAGGCTGAGTGAGCTTGCTGGAAAGATCGTGGGCCATCGGATGGCTATGATAGCTGCTATGCAAGAGCAAATCCAAGAACTCTACCAAGAGTTATCGCGCACTCAAAAAACAGTTACTCTGCAATATGTATCATCGTGTTCGACAACTCACTATAGCTCGGACTTGCTTCGAAGGCTTGAGCAAGGATTGGAAGACGATATCCTGCGAGGTTTTACTACCAATGGACCCCATAGGGACGATTTGGCGGTAATTCTCGACAATCACCCAGCACAATCAAGTGCCTCGCGGGGAGAGAGTCGTACGTTGCTTCTAGCACTCAAAATTCTTGAACTACAACTACTCGAATCCGCTCGCAATAAAAAGCCCATATTACTTCTCGATGATGTTTTTAGTGAACTCGACGGTGCTCGACGGAAGGCACTCACGAGTTACCTCAAGAACTACCAAACCTTTATCACAACTACCGACGCCGACATAGTGGTCAAACACTTTATGAACAACTGCCAAATTATCCCGATGAGCTAATCAACTTCCTTATTTGAGTTATTAGATTCGAGAATATAGTTTATTAAATTTGAGTCGTATCCATTTTTTTTAAATTCCAAAGAAATTCGAGCAGTATCTACCACTTCAGTAGAACTGATATCAGAAACAATCATTATGTTTAGTTCTTGAGAGTAGTTTAGGATTGGTGTATTAATATTTTTTAGATTATTTAATGCTATAAAAGGATCAAGCCTTAAAGATGAATGCCCAACAACTTGTGCGGTGTAAATAGTGTCATTACTATCTTTTAAGACTAAATTTCCCCCAACAAAAATAATATCTTTAAAATTTGCAACCTGGTCTATCAGGTGCGACTCAGATATCTTACTGGGCTCAATCTTAACTAATTGATTTTCGCTAAAAAAGAAGTATTCATCGTTTGATACCCAGACGACAGAATTTAAAGTAGTTTTTTTTCTACGCAACGACTCTTTGTTGGTGACTAAATTATACTCGTGGAGGTCGCCACTAGCCAAATCGGCATCTTCGGGTAGATCACCCTTTGTATAAACTACTTTAGTGCCATCACTGTTACTAAAAAGACTGGAGTTTAGTCCCGCAGAGATCTTCTGTATATTACTACCCTGAATCTTATACAATAGGATTTTATTTTCTTTTATGGTTGTAGCTAAATACCCGTCTTTTATCGACACAACATCGGTAATATTAAGCGAAACATCTATCGTACTCGCTTTATTTTTACCTAAGGTAGATATTTTAGAATAATCTCCCTCGGTCGTAACGTAGTATATATTGTCATTCTGGTCCCAATGAGCGGATATAATGGAATCATTCCCAATGTATTCGTATTTACCGGAATTGAAGTCAACAGACCACCATGATCCGGTCGTAAAATAACCATCATCTTCCCTACTAATTATCTCAGTAAAAAAACTAGAATCGTAAATTGATCCCAGATAGAATATCGCTCTATCGCCGTTTTTAGAAATATCTACTCTGGTTGGATTTGGAAAGTTGACTGTTTCTGGAGTAATCGCTATTGAAGCTCCAGATATAAAGTTATATTTAACAAACCCCCTATTGTTTATCAATATACAAGCATCCTTAAGCCCGATAGACGTAAGGCATTGTTTACTTATCTTTGCGTTACTTTTATTGATATCAATGGAAAGTTTGGATACTTTCGAAGAAGTTGGCATTAGAAGTTTTCCAAGAAAAATCAAAAGTAGGGCGCCAATAATTAAAACTATTATGTATTTTTTTTTCAATTTGAAACCGCCTTTTTACTTGTTGCTCTTTTTCTAAGCTCATCTTTAACCCTTTTTAAATAGATGTCGTCAACATCAGATTTACCACTGCCATTGCTACAATACTTGTCGACTTCTTTGTGGGAATGGACACCCGATCCAGAGGTACCTCCTGAGTTTATTTCACCATCTATCGGTATGTTGTACAAAGCCATCAATTTTTCCGTAATATTAACGACTGATTGAAATTGTTTGTCATTTTCTGCGAGATCTAATGCTATGACTTGACCACCAACCACGTTGGTTTTTACTCCACCTTCTATTTCGTTGCCGATTGCCCAACCGTTTGCACACTTTGCATGTGATGCCTTGGTGTCAATCGTTGAGGTGAGCTGATGCACCAACCCGTCTTGAGTCGTGGCTATTTGAACAGATAATCCCCTAGATTTTAATGTACTTATCAATGAGCTTATTCCCCCAGTACCACCCCACCAGTGTAGGATTATTCCTGTAGGCTTCATTGGGCCACTTGTCGGCAGGTCGGCTGATTTAATGATTCCTATATCACTGTTTGGTAGCGCTGCATCTGTGCAATCACTGGGGGCAACAACATTAGGTGTTTCAGTAGGGTCTTTAATTGCATATTTAACCCCACTGCTTGGTGGATATTTACCTGAAGTCGCAATGTATTGCTGTACGGACTGAATAACTGTCCAAACTTTTTTTACATATCCAGAGTCAGTGGCATATCCAGCTTTTTTAATTTCAACAAGAAATTTATATGGATCATTCGAGTATTGAAATGCTGCAGCGTATCGTTTATTTTCACGTAAAAATTTATCATGATCTGCAAAGCCACTTTCTGGAGACGGATACGCTCTAAAGGGTGCGTTGACATAGACGCTACCTCCATTAACTTCTTCGCGAGTTCTCATTGTCACTGTTTGGCCCGTCCATGCTTTACCTGCTTTAATTCCAAAAAAGTTATAGTACTTAGACGAGAGTTCACTTTTACCGTAACCAGACTCTAGAATTCCTTGACCAAGTGAAAAATCATAAGGCACCCCTGAACTTAGGGAGTTCTTGTATGCCCCCTCTGCGTATTTATCTACAAAATCTTTTAATGTATTTGATGGTGATTTTGTGTCTGATGTTGGTGCGCCTTCAGCGGGTATTTCGCATTTTGCTTTATCGCCATCACAATTTAAGGCCAAAATACCTAAATTACGAAGTTTCTCTTCGCTGCATTGATCTGCTTCTGCATGCAAAACACTAGGTACAAGAATATTCAATATTAGTAAACACGATAAACTTATAAATATAAATTTACGAAACATTAAGACCCACCTCCACACCTATTAACCATAGGCATTGGATCCCAGTGCCATGCTTCACGAGAATATTGCTTAAATCCATATTTTGCTGCGTTTTTTTCCATCCATGACCACTGCACGCTACTAGGTAGGGTCACCCTACTTGAGCAGGTTTTAGCCCCAGGGTCATATTTGCTCATGTTTTTAAAATCTATTGCCCAACCAGTTTGATGTGCTGATTTACCAGGAGGTGCACATTTTGTGCCGTCTCCTGTACCGCCGCATGAATCGGCTAATCTGAAAGAACTATTTGCCTCAAGTCGTACTCCATCTGCTTTGGCTTGTTTCGCCAAGGCTGCCCAGGCGCCCGATACATTCGCGTCAACAACAGCTCCACCTGGAGTTTCGTTGCCTTTTGTATCATTTCCTTCACCTGGAATATCTACTATTCTACAGAGTCTCATCTTTATACTTCCATTTACCTTTCGATACTCACCAGTATATTTGCTGGCTACAATGCCAATGTCTGTGGTGCCTGCAGCACAGTTGGTTGTATCGGAATTTGTGCCTAACTTAGAGACGTCTACTTTGTCAGGAGAAGAGCTAGGGGCTGTAGTCGGTGGATTGTCGACTGAGGCTGCGAGAGAAGCATCGCCAATAGTTTCCGGTGTTGCCTCTGCTTCAACAGAATCAAGCATTCCTAGATAGGCTAAATGAGCTTTATATTTTTTGGTTTGACCTTTAAGTGCAAGACAATCGGGCCCGTCGCCATTGTCATTTTCTATTTTAGAAAGTGTGTCAGCTGATTCAACACAGTCGGCCATATGTTTTACGAATGCCTCGCTCTTTGGCTGTAACGTTTCTGCATCAATGTCGCCACTTTGGATTAAATCGTCTCGGTTTGATTCAGAATCAATACTTGCAATATCAGATCTCATAATAGGCTGAAGATTACCGGCGGTATCAGTAGCAAGTTCAGCGTTTGCATTTGATCCTTTCGTGAGTCTGTACGAATCATAAGATACTTCATTTGGATCATCAGCGAAAACGTGTGGAATAAATACTTTCGTTAAACTAGCGAGCGACTTAATTGGGTTGAATATTTTTGACGCCAAAGCGAGCGTTTGTTGTGGTGAATCTTGAATAACACTGCTGCCGGATTGCGGGAGCGCGAAACTCAGGTTAAATGCCAATGAGTCAGGATTGTATAAGTCGAAGGTTCTTTCGGCAAAACTCATCTTCTTTAGTTCTTCTTTGTGCCATGCTAAGTATTGAGATTCAGCAATTGCAAACTGCGTGGTTGTTGCAGGAACAAAACCATCTTTAAGACTACTCTGCTTCATGGCTGCCCCTTGGCCAGCGACCAAAATATCTCCAAGTTGTCCGCCTTTTTCTTGACCCGTAAGGTTGAGGTTAAGTGATTTCTCAACCTTCATCTGGAGTAAGGTCAACACTCCTTCAAAACTTATTTCAACTAATGCCTGTTTTGCGAGTCCTCTTAATGCCTGTTTTGTGAGAATATTTTCAACTTGAGCTTTTAATACTGTCTTAATTGTTTGTGTAAAACCCTCTTCGGCCACTGTTTGAGCTACGGCACTTTCACCACCAGAGAAAACAGCTGCAACCACGGACACAACCCCTGCACCTACCTGAATTGCAGGGTTTTGAATATACGGACAAGCCCCATCAATAGCACTAACTTTACTGAACGCATCATTTATGCCACCTTCAGCACCAGTGAGTTTACCATCTGTTGATATATTTGTTTTAGCTGTGTTATTCCTTGATTTATTGAATTTGCCCTTAAGCATATAAGCAAAACCTGGAGATGCACCAATTGAATTTCCGTTTTTGTCCTCTGCCGACACGCGCTTAAAAAGACTTCCCATCAGGGCCAGTGATGATTTTCCTCGTCTTGACTCGTCGGTCGCACTAGTGAACGAGAATACATAACGAATGAGTTTTGCTGATCTCGCAACCCTCGAGAGGGATTGTATAGCTGAAAGCCTATTCCTGACTGTACAAATCTTATCTCCGATATCTAGTGGATTTACCCCTTTTGCTGTCTCTACTGCTGCAGCTCCCGCCCCAGACGATAGTTCCTCGGCTGTCTTTATAGCTGAAGGCCCAATGCCTGATCCTAGCTCTTCAAAGCTGTCTTTAAGGGGCGAAGCGATATCATCAATATTTTTGCCTGCCAAAAGATCTTTTTGTATAGCTTTCGCTTCGTCAGCAATTTCACCGCCTGTTTCATTGATCGCTTTTCTCTTAGCTATATCTTCTTCGGTTTCTTTGACGCCGTCTTCTGCGTTGATTTGAACCTGCAGCTCTTCACCGTCTACCACTGCTTTATTGAGATTTTTATTTATTTCCGTGTCTGGGTCTATTGGTTTACCATCTGGCCCTGCTCGTGCTAGATCGGCATCAACCATAGATGATCTGGATACCTTAAAAGTGTCGTAAAAAGCATTCGTTCGCTTTGTCTTCCATCGAGAAGATGCTATAGGATGTTTAACTTCCATGTATTCATCAACGTGCGTCCCCATTGCTTCACCAATCATTTCCACGCCATCACTATTCACTATCTTGGTGATTGTTTTTTTGTCAGCAGCGAATTCAAATTTATAGCCATCTGCACTCATTTCATCCATAAGCCGTTGACCGAGACGACTGTCTTTTGTCATAAGATTCTTGAGCCTGCCGATCTTTGACTGTCGATATTTTCTGCTTTGGAAGTTCTGTACCTTACCGATTCGGTTTACCAACAACTCCTTTAGTTGGTTCATGACAAGATTGGGCATTTGAACGATAAACAATGCACTAACAGACACAATGCCACTAGCACCTGCAAGTCCAATAGCAGTTTTTTTATTGAGTAGCTTACCTTTTAACGATCCTGGCGCCCTACCCTTATTTGTAAATGGAATTGAGCTTGAATCATCAACCTTGCTAATGTTTTCTACGTCGTCGTTATTTGATCCAGGATTATTAGATTTATTCTCTAAATTTTTAAGATCGCTTGAGCCGTAGTATTTTATACCTGGATCAACGTCATCTCCGGAACCTTTGTTATCAACATTAAAAGTGGCAGCATCTTCCTGGCCTTTAATAGAGTCATCAACTGAAGTTTTCCAAGACGGTGATCCATCGTCGTAAATTGAGTCTCTGTCAGGTATTGTCTGAGTGCTCATAAGGACACCTCTTTTAGGCCGAGCCCGGAGTTAGTCTATTTGAAAGATCAATCGTACCCTGTCCTTGGCTAAAATCGCCCTGATCCTCGATTTGCTGTACTTGATTTGGATCAGTCGTGATGAGATTCATCTCAGTAGGACTTGCGGTGATCTGAATGTGAACGTGACTTTGCCCGGCAAAGAACAAGCCCTGACCTACAGGGAATTGGCTGAGTCGTTTACGTTCTTCGCTCGTAAGTTTGAAGACTTCCGCAAGCATGTCAACGGCTGATGAAGACTGCTTAAGTAGGATTTGCATGCTGGCATTAGCGATAATTGCCCGACCCATGCGACTTCCCATGAAGTCTTCAACGTCTTGGCTGATAGTGGTGATGCCGAGATTATATTTTCGGGCACGCTTCGCGAGACTAAACATGAAGTTGGCTGAATCTTCGTATTTCATTAACTGCCAGGCTTCGTCGATGATAAGGATGCGTCGCCTGCGGTCGCTCTTAGTCTTATTCCAGATATAATTAAGTACTATATACATCGCAACAGGTCGAAGTTCGTCTTCGAGGTCACGAATATTGAAAACCACCATTGGATTGTTAATATTGGTATTTGACTGTTGGCTAAAGATCCCCGCAAACGTTCCGGTGGTATATTTACGGAGTCGCTGCGCAAGTTGCGGGCCAGTGCCGCCCATATGAAGTAATGTATCATAAAGGTCAACAATAGTTGGTGGAACGCCGGTGTGCGTGAGCGGGTCGTTTGTAATTCCAGCTTTGGCATATGTTTCGATAAGCGCAGCATCGAGATCACCCTCCTCTACTGGATTCAATGCCGGCATTGTGGCGACTCCACCTGCATTCATCTGAGATTGAGCGCCGCCCATCATTAGCCTCAGTAGTCCGTGAAGCGTAATGATGTTGCTTCTTAGCGCATTATCTGACTCTTCTGTGTCAACAACCTGAGGTAGATCGAAAGGATTGATGCGGGTTGCAGAATTGAGACTCAGGCGGACATACGAGCCTCCCACTGCTTCACACATCCGCTGATATTCGTTCTCTGGATCAATAATGAAAATTTCTGTACCAAACATAAGACTTCGAAGTGCTTCGAGCTTAACGGTAAAGGACTTACCGGCACCGGATTTTGCGAAGATGACCGAGTTGCCGTTCTCTAAGCTGAATCGGTCGAAAATGACGAGTCCGGAGTTGTGCATATTTATGCCGTATAAGATTCCATTATCCTGACTAAGGTCAGCACTCGTGAATGGGAAGCTGGTACTTATCGCTCCAGTATTCATATTTCGTCGGATCTGAAGCTGATCCATGAACTGTGGGATGGTGCTATTGAAGCCTTGTTCTTGCTGAGACGTCGCTGCTTTGGAGTACACAAGCTGTTGCCCTAGGACAGATTCGATTTTGTGCGTGACGAACTCGAGCTCATCCATGCTTGTGGCATAGATAGTGAAATACAGACCGAATCGGAAGAACCGTTCTTCACCGACTTGAAGTTTGTCTCGCATTTCTTCAGCATCGGCAATGGCAACTTGCTTACCTGGATCGCGGATCTTGCCTTTTTCGGCGTCTATCTGGAGGCCTGCTTCGAGTTGAGTCACCTTTTTACGGAGATTATCGAGCACTACTTTGCTCTCGACTGGATAGACATAAATAGATAAGTCCATGACCTCATCCATGTTCACCATGCTACTTAACCAGCCAGTAAAGATTTGCCGAGGATATCCATAGACGTAGAAGGTTCGAGCAAAGCGTGTGCCAATGTGGAAATAGCTATTCTCATACACGAGTGAACTTGGCGCAACGAAATCTCGAAGCGCCGTAACGCCTTTTTGGAATGCTGCTGTGACTTCTTGCTCTTCTCGTTGTTTCTGCGCCTGAGCAACTGCCACCGGGTCTACAGGTGCTTGTTTTTTACCAAAGGCCATTATTGCATCTCTCTTTCTAGTTCTGGCTGTCGAGCTATTCCCTCGCCCTTGGTAACGACTGGTGCGGTCATATCGCTAAAGTTTTTAAGCTCTTGGCGTGTTGCAGTGTCGGGGTTGTAGCTATCATAATACAGTTCAATCAGCTCTTGCGTATCAAGCGGAAGTCCTTGTATGCCGCACTGCATAAGTCCGCCCAGAACTGCTTGAACTCGATTCCTGAGTTCATCTTTAGCTTTGGCGAGGTCAGCTTCATTGATTGTTATCTGCTGCTGTGGCTTCTTACTGAAAAGCGCTGACACACCCTTTAGAAGACCTTTGCTGGCTTCTAACGTTCGTTGCATGTCAGCTACTGGGAAGTACGGGATTACTACATAAAATTTCTTATCCATTATGTTAGTCTGCAAACTCAATTGGTCCATATAGTTTATATAGTCCTCCATCAGCAGAGCTAGAAGCATGTTGTCGTGTTCGGTGCGGATTTTGTCGAGTTTCTCTATGTAGGGGCCTAAATCAACTTTTTGAGATCTGACGGTGATCTGGATTGGGAAATACAATGAGTTCAAGAAGCCTTGGTAGCTATACTCGACAGCTTCTCGTTCTTGCGGGCTCATAAGGTCGAAGTTGATCGATTTGACCATGATAATGGATCGAAAACTGCCGTCATTCATGATGACTATACCATCACGTATTTCAGCAATTTGAAGAGAATTTTGGGTGCTATTTGGGTTGGACTTTGGTGCAAGGCCAGCAGGTGTTTGAATCATACCCGGTTGCGAAGCGCCAGCTCTCTCTTGAGGCTGGTAGATATTACTTGGAGGTGCGACGGCAGCAACGGCCCCCGGCATAGCATATGGTTGCGTCCCTACTCCGCCTGACTGCGCAGGTTGTCCCGTTATTGGTTGTCGTAGTCCACCAGATTGTGGATATGCTGAACCGGCCATTGGATTACCTGGTTGCGGCTGATTATAAGAAGGATCCATAAATGTGTTTGTACCCACGCCCACTATGCTAATGAAGTGAAATAACGACTTCGCTATCTTCTGCTGAGCCATGAATCTGATTTGATTCACGAGCGAGGCTGGAGATAACACGATCATTGTTTCTTGCAAGTTCAATTGTAGCAGGGTCAGGGGCCGCTGTCACTGATTGTGGTTGTGAATTAACACCTCCTGGTTGCACAGATCGATGATTTCTAAACACTTGTTTCGAGCGGTCATTTTTAGCATGAAGTTCATTCAATATCGCTAAGTCATTAGGGTCAACTGTCACAGGTCGACTAGAGAATGTCGGCGAAAGAACAGGGTCTTGGACTACGGTCTGACTCATCTGAGTGCCAAAGGTTGCCGTACTGTTAGCTGCCGGCGTAGGTTGATTCATGAACCAGAAATCTGCAGGTGGTTGCTGGGATGAGACTGGCACCTTCGCTGTATTCTGATTCATGACGTCTTTCATATGTTCGACAATGTTCGACCTATGTTGAGCGCTATTTTGCTGCAATTGTGTTTGAACTTCATTGGCTCGGGTGTCTCCAAAGATGTCGTCACTTGCCTGTTCTTCAAAAGGCGAAACGGTTTTCGGTAGCTGACTTGCTCCTACGAGCCTATCCGACTGTGGCTCAATGTTTTTTTGAAAAACAGATGAATCAACGTTCTTAACAGCCCAACCTCGGCTATCTATGGTTTCGGCGAGTGCCTTGAGTCGGTTCTTGACCTCAGTTTGCGACAAGTTGTCACTCAGAAATTCTTCAACTTTTACTGGCGCAGTTATCTTGACCAGTTCTTGCATACCTGATTGATTCCAAATCCGTTTCCGTGGCTTGAAATAAAAACGGATCTTAGCCAACAGCCAGACTTCGGTGGTTTGGTCTTTTCCCCATGGAAAAGCCAAAAATCCTGTAACGATTATCACTGGTACGAACGGAAATACCAGAATCCAAACGCCTTTTGTCAAAAGCAAGAAAGATATATACAAGCTTAAGATCATGATGGCACCAAAGATAAACTGCTTGAGCGTCAGCGGCCCAAGGAATTTATCCTCAGCTTCGATATCTTGTATTACTTTATATGTTGCCATGATAATTCAATTCTAGATAAACTTTTAAATGAAGTAAACCACTCAATATTTGTTTGAATTAGTTTTGAGGCTTCGTGTATATAGCGGTATGGCTTGAAGGTGTCTTGGGATTATTAATTTCGCCATTGTAGACGCCTGTAATTTGAGTCAGTCCGACAACGGCTTCGGCCACCGAGCCAGATCCTTGTGAATTTGCCGAGAAGTACGT
>CAZBRN010000005.1:17714-26625 GCA_964494545.1 uncultured Candidatus Saccharibacteria bacterium
TGGCACCGGCCGCCCCAGGAACTGAAGTTGGTCTAACGACGCCTTCCGGTGTTGATGGGTCGCCACCACTAGCCGCGCCATATGCACCACGTTGCATAAACGCCTCCGATACCGCAGTGATTTCTTGCATTGTTCTTCTGGCTTTATCATGTGAGCCATTAACGTCAGGCTTAGATGTTAGCGTGTCCCGAGCTTCCACGTAAGACCTACCGAGTTGATTGATAGTTTCAGCACTCATCTGTGAGAGTGCATACGTACCTTTCTTCTCATACGCTTCAGAAGCAAGACCGGCTCCATTTACGCTTGCCACTCCATTTTCATCAAATTTAGTGTGCTTGAAGGCAAGGTGTTGGTTCTGGTTTTCAAATGCTGCACCGATCCACATACCGTCCGTTTGTCGTTTAGATAGCCCATAATCTGCACCAAGAGCTCCATATCGCTGGGTAATTCCTTGTACTTGTTCATCGGTTGCAGCTTTACGCATTTCATATGATAGTGCAGCTTGTTGTTGAGACTGTGTTTTGAATCTAGCATGACCTTCCATGACCGCTGCTTCGTTAACCCAACCGCCACCAAGCGTCTGGTATTCCCTCGTCACCCCATCATTGTTGAGTCTTGCAAGACCGGCTTTCTTTGCTTTTTCAAAGTCTTTGACGGCACTTAATGCAACGGTAGATCCACGAATTGCATCATCACGACCAGTTGCAATCTGATCATTGATTATTTGCGCTTGTTCTTTATTTATAGCTGACATTCTTGCCTCGACGTTACCCGCACCTACAGTACGTGATGCACCACGCAGGGCCATACCTCGGATGCGTCCTGTGCCAGACGCCTTATTACCTAGGTTGGCTGCGAGTTCTGAACGTTTGGACGTAATATCGTTCCCAACACGATGGTAGTTGGATTGGCGTCCTTTTTTAAGTCGATCAAAGACACCTTTGCTTCTGTCGTTAGCCATGCCAACGAGGCTTCCAAAGATACCTCCCGCAGCTTTAAAGACAAAAGGAATAAAAGCATAAGGCAGTATATATGCAGTCAACTTAAGCAGTGTATTTAAAAGGCCTTCTGCACCAGAGTCATTGGTGGTGGCGATAACTCCAGCAAAAATTCTGCCTGACGCTACGAGCGCCATTATCATCGGGTACATCAGCAAAAGTTTACTGAAACTTTGCCACCATAATTTCCAGAGCTTATCGTTACCAGGAAATATCCATGAAATTATTGCAATTGGCGATCCAAGAATTAAGACGACGATGAACATTTGTCGAGCAATTAAAATTAAAAATGCTATTACCATTACGAGTACACCCGAGAATATCCAACTTAGCAATATTGGAATTGTCGCAGGAGCAGACCAGAGTATTCCGGCGCCAAGCGCTAGTCCTCCAATTTGAACTCCTGCCCCTACGGCATTCGGTTCAAATAATGACGTTAAACTTTTGGCTTTGCCGTCAAAAGGCGAGGTTAGTAGCCCCAGGGTTCCCTTTCCAATAACGTTTGAAAGCTCAATAAGGAAGGAGCAAATATACCACGATAAGAGAACGAATATAATTGCTACCATTAGCCGTGGAAAAGCTTTCTTGACCGTATAGGCATCAAGCGCATCAATGCCAAGTGCTGTACCAATAACCATAACAAGCATCGCTCCTATTAGAAGTGTCAATCCAATATCCCTGAATCGCGACCACGCCGAATACATACCATCACTCGTAAACTTGCTACGATCAACCTCTAGTAATCGAGATAACTGAGTGTCGACCCAATTCAACGCACTTCCTACCATATTCAGTACGGGACAAAGCAGCCAGCTTAATACTCCACCTTGTCCTTCGCATGAGTTATCTGTGGTCGATGTGTTTGTAGTGCTCGCAAGATCGCTGGCCTCATCAGGGTTGGCTTTCATATATTGAAAGTAATCATTTGCCAGTGCAGTTAGTTTGGTGGCAATAGTCCTACAGGTGAATCTCCCGTCGCTCGCACCCACGCCATGACCCACTGATATCTGATCTGCCTCTGTTTCTTGGAAATATGCCGTGCCATCTGTTTGCTTACCTCCGATATCTACAAATCCAGGCACCTCGATCGGTGTGCCGATAACCTCATCTTTGTTAGATTTTTGTTCGGCACATTTATTGAACGAAAGAACAAAGTTTTGGTATAAATTTGCATTAGTTAGCTTAGGCATCGCAGCATTTATTTTGTTTTTTAATTCTGCGACTACTTTGTTACGACTCTCTTTTAGTGTAAGTAGATTATCGTCATAAGATTTATAGTACTTCTCTCGAAAATCTTTAAAGTCCTTAAAACCTATAAGGCTAAACCACTCGTCTGCGTGGCCGCTAATTGAGCAAATCCATTTCCCATCATCTTTTGCCACAGAATATCCAACACTAACACCCATTTCAGACGGCCACCAATAAAAGTCATCTCCAGGTAATTCGTCAATCGGCGAATCGTCCATATCTCCAAACGGAGTTCCGATACTTTTCGGGATCAATCCACTTAAACCTGCAAACCCGTTTATAGATAGTTTCGCTGGCGTAGATCCCCCAGCAGGTGGAAGATTGAGGTTAGGGGTATTTAGCGAACCACCGTCTATACATCGCTGAAAAGCTTGCAACTTAAAATACTTTTGAGACGTTGCCGTTAGTGTGTCTGACTTAGCAGCTGCTTTTGTGGGAATAAATGATATTGAAAGAGTAAAGAAAAACAATACCAAACTAAACCCAGCAATAATTCTCTGTTTTTTAATCACAACGTTAATTATATGCTACGTTCGCCCGTAATAAAATAGCTACAAACAGATTATGAATTAATATGTATCGAAAAAGGTTGCATGGTACAATATTCAAGAATATTCAAACGGTATAACATCCGACTTAAAGAGAAATATTATATTGATGAAAATACACATAAAATCATTATCTAAAGCAGTCAGTATGCTATTCGTATTGGTAACTGCATTCACATCACTCATGGGACTAACCTCTACCCTGCCTGTGTACGCCGAATCTACTGAATCGGGCTGTACGCTCAGTTCAGGTTCCGAAAATGATAAATGTAATCCCGATGAAAAATTGGACTGTAATACTGAACCAGGAGTAGAAATTTCTACCAATAACTGCGGGATAGCTCGATATTTAAAACTGTTTATCAATACACTTTCTGGATTAGTGGGGTTGACCGTTATAATTGTTCTTATTGTGGGGGGTATTCAATATACGACTTCAGGTGGTGATGCTAATGCTGTTGCGAAAGCAAAGAAAAGAATCTCCAATGCTATTCTTGCACTCGTCTTCTTCGCTTTTATGTATGGATTCTTACAGTGGATTGTACCTGGGGGTGTTTTGTGAAAAAGCTAGCTTCAACTACCGTATTAATTATGTTGTTTTTGAGTGTCTCTCTCATTTCAGCACCGGTAAAAGTTCATGCAGAAGTAGCTAAAGACTGCGATGGCTCTACATCATTCCTAGGCTTCCCTACCTGGTATAAGTATCTTGATATTGGTCCGCGCGTCATATCAGGTAATAAAAAAGACCCATGTGCTATTATTGGTCCTACTGAAGACGGTAAACCCATTGAAGTGAGTAAGTTCTCTTTTCCAAAAGCTATTCCACTGATTGGACTGGCTATGGTAGACATTTTGCTACGAATAGCAGGAATGGTGACTGTCGGTTATATAATATACGGAGGATTCCGCTATATGACGAGTCAAGGAGACCCTGAGGCTCTTAAAAACGCCCAAGGAACAATCATAAATGCACTTATCGGGCTTGCCGTAGCAGTACTCGCTGTTGGAATTGTAAGTTTTGTCGGAGGAAGACTATGAACAACCTTATCGTATATATAGCTAGTATCCTCACGAAAGACGATGTTAAAATTCCGAACAAAGACGGAGTAGGATCCGAGTCGATAGAAAAATTGTTAACGACGGTATTTGTAGTTTTTGGTGGAATAGCGGTAATCATCATAATTTTAGCTGGAATTAAGTTCATAACTTCACAAGGCAATCCGCAAGAGGTTTCAAGGGCACGAGACACAATTATCTACGCTGCAGTTGGACTTGCAATTAGCGTATCTGCAATTACCATCGTTAACTTTGTGATTGTGAGGTTATAGAATGGTCAAGAAACTACACATGATTATGGTCATTGCTGCGATACTGTCTACCCCATTCGTGTTTGCTTCCAGAGTGGCAGCATTTGATTCTCTGGAACAGACGTGCGATGGAACGACCGCTTCCGAGAAATCAACCGTTTGCCAAGATAAAAAAACAGTCACCGATCCGGTAACAGGTTCTGATGCGATAGTTCCCAAGGTAGCCAATATAATGGCTCTTGTTGGAGGCATAATCGCAGTGGTTATTATTATGATTAACGGATTAAAACTCATGACGTCGGTTGGAGACAGTAGCAAATTGACTGAAACCCGGAACGCAATTATCTATGCGTCGGTTGGATTGGTTATTATTGTTACCGCACGTATAATATTTAGTTATATAACGAGGATACTATGAATAAATCAAATTTAATGGTTAAAATAATTATAGTGACACTACTGAGTATTAGCATCTTGATGCCGACAGTCGTTTTTGCGGCAACCGCTAAAGATGCTGTCTGTGACGGCGCAGGATTGATCGTTGGATCTGATGGATGCAAGCCCCCAGATGGCTCACCGGAAGCCCAAAGTGTAATTTCAAAGGGGTTAAATCTCTTCTCAGTAATAATTGGTATCATCGCAGTTGTTATGATAATGATAGGTGGATTAAAATACATGACATCCCAGGGTGATGCTACGCAAACCAACAACGCAAAAAATACTGTCTTGTATGCTGGAATAGGGCTTGTAATTGCCGTGCTTGCTCAGATCATTGTCCAATTCGTCATTAAACGTTTTACGTAAATCAGGTACCAAAGTAATAGTGCTTGAAATTGGGTATTGGTTTATGGTATAAATCAGGGTAAGAATAACGAAAGGTTCATAAAAATGATCAAGAAAATTAAACATCTGTTCGTAGCCACACTCGCGTCAACTATGCTATTCGCACCACTCGCAATGGTTCCAGCCGCACACGCTGAATCGTTTAACCTACAAGACTCAGTCTGTAGTGGTACTAATATCGATCTCACTAAAACAGATTCATCATGTGTTACTGACACAACAGCAGACACTAAAGTTAACGACACCGTTAAGCTAGCGCTTAACTTGTTCTCAGCTATCGTCGGTATTATCGCCGTTGTTATGATTATCGTTGGTGGTATCAAGTACATCACTTCTGGTGGTGACTCGGGTAACGTAACTGCAGCTAAGAATACGATTCTCTACGCCGTTATCGGACTTGTAGTTGTAGCTCTTGCTCAGATCATCGTCAAGTTTGTACTCGGACGATTCGTCGGCGGCGGAAGCGCATAGCACTTCTCCTCTCACATAAAAGAGCTCCCCAGGAAACGAGGGAGCTCTTTTATTTTGGCTATATTTATATCGTTGAGCCGTACTGAATAAAAATAAAAAAAACGACACCATTTCTGGTGCCGATAATTTTGTATGACTTCAGTCCTAGAGGACTTGGATCTTCTTAACGGTGTCTTGCTTGAGCTTTGTAAAGCTGATAGTTAAAACGCCGTCTTTGAGTACTGCTTCGATTTCTTCTTCTTTGACAGGTACTGGGAGTGTGATGCTGCGAGAGAATTCGCCCCAATAACATTCTTGGACGAAGTAGTTTTCTACGTCTTCTTCGTTGCCAGCGGAAAGTGTACCGCGAATGCTTAGTGTGTTGTCAGCGATGCTGACGTCGAGCTCACTCTTATTAACGCCAGCTGTACGTGCTTTGACGACTAGTTTTTCCTTGGTTTCATATACATCAACTGCGAGTTGACCAGGAACTGTTTCTTCTTCATCCCATTCTTCAGCCACAGCAACAGTAGCCTGTTGTGGTTGTGAGCTTCCAGTTGGAGCGTCATCTTCACCTAGAAATGCTGCGGTGAGTTCATCTTCCATCAATAAATCTTCGTCTCGATTGCGTCTGGCCATAGTTTCGTGTTACCCTCCACGTCAGTAAATTATTTAAGAGTTTCGCACGTTTTTGTGTTAAATCTAGTATAGCTGAGCAAAATACACCTATCAACCATTATGGGTATATTTACAACACAAAATGAACAACAGGAGGGTCCGTGAACATTGTAGAATCGCTAATTGCCATAGTCGCACCCCATGCATGCGTCGGATGCGGTGAGCGAGGCGAGCTACTTTGTAGTAAATGTATTCACCTGCTAGGTGAGCCTGTTCATGGACGATGTGTCTTTTGCGGTTCATTAATTTTCGGGGGTAGTATATGTAATCAATGCTCACATGACCGCATAATTAACAGACTGAACATACGATGTACCTACAAGGGCGTACCCAAGCTACTCATTAAACAGCTTAAATACCACCATGCACGTTCAGCAGCAAAAGTTATTGCCGATTCACTCTTTATGGCTCCAGAACAGATACACGAGCGAACCGTAATCGTACCAATCCCTACTGCAACGTCACGCATTCGGCAGCGTGGGTACGACCAATCGGTTCTTATTGCCCGCCACTTGGGTAAACGCTACGGAGTGAAAGTGTCAGAATTACTTGTTCGACATGGCCAGACGCGCCAGGTTGGATCGCATAGGAACACGCGACTTGTTCAGCTAAATGGTAGTTATAGCGTTAATAATCGTATTCAAACGGTTGGTGCGCATGTAATTTTAGTTGATGATGTGATGACAACTGGTGCAACCATTGAAACTGCCTCCCGTGTTCTTATAAAGGCTGGAGCACGAAAGGTTGATGCCTGTATATTCGCTCGAGCTGAATGATGACCAAATAAATGCCCTGATGGCGATTTTTATCAGGCGGAGAGAGTGGGGAGGCGCACGTCTGCACCAGTGCTCAGAATAAATTCTTGCGCCCTGACTTGACGACCGCACTCCACGGTACGCATCTTGCGTTGCAAAATACACCGTGGGTTCGTAATCACTCAGTCAAAAAGAAAAAGCCCTGTAGGGCTTTTCTCTTTTTGGCGGAGAGAGTGGGATTCGAACCCACGGTACCGTTGCCGGCACAATAGTTTTCAAGACTATCTCCTTCGACCACTCGGACACCTCTCCATAAGAGATGATTATACCACATTATTCCTTACGGTTTCCCCTACCAAAAATCGGGTATATACTTAGTATATGCGGACGACTCAAAGAAAAGGTGACATCGCTGTCTCGAGAGCAATACTTACTTTCACGGAAATGGGCTTTGATGTCGCTCTGCCAATAACTGAATCTGCGGCATATGACATATTGGTAGATGACGGAAAAGACATACAAAGAGTACAAGTTCGATATAGTACTGGCATTGTCGTTGAACTTAGAAGAGTTCATTCAAATTCAAAAGGTTATGTCGTTAAGAAGGCAAAACCTAAGGTTTACGACTGGCTTTTCGTCTATTCACCTTCCAACGGACAGTATCTAATAAAAGAATGTCTTTCAAATAGAAGAAGCATTAATTTAAACGATATTTATAAGTTGCAATAACCTAGTTATTTATTCTAATGCGTTGTTCTAGGGCCGATATCACGGAAGAATATACATGTTCGGCGTTAAGACTCGCATCTATGCGAATTAAATCATCTCGTTTAAGATTTTTAATGTATTCATACTTATGCAAAATATCATCAAGTTTGTCCCCACCCAGATTTAAGTGTTCTTTATTGGTGCGCCCTCGCTCTTCAATGCGTTTTTTGTGCACTTCCAAAGGCGCCTCTAGAATGATCGGAACTAGCTCTATCTCAGGCATTTGTATCATAAGTAGATCCAGGTTGTCCCAAATTTCAGGTCGAGCCATATGAATATCTAGCACTACGGTGATGCCGTAATTAAGTTGCTGGCGAACCAGGTGCCATAATATTTCGTATGCGTGCGGAGACATCTCATGAAATGAACTGTCAAATGTCTCACGGAGTGCGTCGTTTATAGAATCTGAGCTAAAGATTGGAAAGTTATAATCTTTTGCTAGTTTCCCTGCAATTGTAGTCTTGCCAGCACCAGCGAAGCCGCCAATGATAATTAACGAAGGAGTATGTTTTTTCATACGCTCAGTATAGCAAAACAAGAATTCTCCAATAGTGGGTATTATGACTTAGCGCGTGAGGACAGACGTGCGCTATTCCACCATCTCCGCCAAAAAACAGCGGCAATACGTGGGCTGTAAACGATTTTCAACTTCACGACACTGACCCGCTACTAATTCCTTATAGCGATTCTCATGCAGAATTATAAAAAAGTTGAGAATATAAACGGAATCACTTTTTTCGATTTTTAATAGTTATAACAGAATGAGTTACCAAGGGGACTCCAATTATAAACAAAAGGGCATTTGCGATAATTTTCCACTCGCCTATTTCAATAGTTCCAGCGACAGACATCGGCCAGCCACTAAGTTCACCAATCACTTCTTCACTAGAAGAATCACAGAATTCACCTCTTGTTTGATCTGGTGGGCAATATCCACATGAAGGCACTAAAGCTTCGCAGGGCAATTCACCAATTTTAACTAGCCCTGGTTTTGAATTGTATTGCATTGTTCGAACATAGAATATCTGGCCGATTCCCAGGATAAGTCCCAATATGATGGCAATGTATGTAGTTTTTTCTATTAATTTACATTATGCATGAGGCATTAGATATATCAAAGACGTACATTCTTTGAGGTATTAAGCTTTACGCGAAGTGTACCCGACAGGATTCGAAGACTGCTGGATCATAGCTCCAGTCGTAGGTTCATTATCGTGTAAGTTGCCCAAATAAAAAAGGCCAGACAAGCTGACCTACTTTATTAGGTGTACCCGACAGGATTCCAACCTACGACCTATGGCTCCGCAATCCAACGC
>CAZBRN010000006.1:0-25771 GCA_964494545.1 uncultured Candidatus Saccharibacteria bacterium
GAGCAGCGGCCTGAAGAGCCGCGTGTCCCCAGTTCGAGTCTGGGAGGAGCCACCAATATTGTCTTGAGATACGAGCTTTATTCATGTATAATCTCAATCTGTTATGCGGGTGTAGCTCAGTTGTTTAGAGCGCGTCCTTGCCAAGGACGAGGCCAGGGGTTAGAGTCCCCTCACCCGCACCAATCCCGACCCTTAGATTCTGCTGACCCAAAAGCAGATATAGAACACCCATCTTCGGGTGTTCGTTTATTTCGCTATTTTGACTGCCTGAAGAGATCTTTCGAACATAGTAATTGTTTGATAAATAATAATTGCTTACCATACAAAAGTATGTATAATTATATGTATGGACTTTGAATGGGATAATTCCAAGAATAGTGAGAATGTCACTAAACATGGATTGTCTTTCAGTGAAGCCCAGGAAGCTTTCTTTGATCGTCAACGCGTGATACTGCTAGACAGCAAACACTCAAAAGTTGAGAAAAGATACTTCTGCATTGGCAAAACAACCAGTGGCGGCATCGCCACTGTGTGATTCACAATAAGAAATAGCCATATTCGCATCATCGGTGCAGGATACTGGCGGAAAGGAAAGAAAATATATGAGCAACGTTAAATACACAGATGCTCCTGCCGATATTGCCCAGGCACTAGAAGGCGCCGAGAGAATTGAAGATTTCTTGCCACGTCCTGAAGAGCTGGTGAAAAAAGTTAATAAAGAGAAGATTACCATTGCTATCGATAGGGATAGTCTTGACCTTTATAAGAGATATGCCAAGAAGCATAATGCCAAATACCAGACTATGATAAATAGCGTGGTTGGGTCTTACGCGGAAAAATTCCTTAAGAAATAATCTAACCATATTAAAAGGTGTTCGAAACAAAGTCGGTCAAGGGCACCAAAAGGGAATCTTCAGTTAAAGAAGGTTCTTTTTTATTGGTTGCTAATCTGTAAAGCTCGCTTACTTCTGGGGTGTAAACTTTATTCTTATCATTACTTTGCAAAATCAATACCAAAGCATGTCATTTTAATCTCAATCTAGCGTTGTAATACGTAAGTTTGCTACTATAGCTAGTATGCAGCCTGACACAATCAATCATATTCAGATTGAACTTCATGTCCCAGATTTTAAAACAGTTCTTAGCTTCTACGGAAAACTTGGCTTTATAAAGTTGTGGCAAAGCGCTGACTATTTGGTGCTTGAACGCTCCGGCACAATTTTGAGTTTTTGGCCTGGCAACGCACATGATACCCACGCCTACTTCGATCAATTTCCTAAAGACTCCAAACGAGGGCTTGGGGTAGAGATCGTAATACCGGTTGATAACGCACAAGAGTTTTATGATCAGATTTGTGATTTAGTCACTGTTGTTACTCCACTGAAAAAACGGCCGTGGGGAGCAACGGATTTTAGGATTGAAGATCCCTTTGGCTACTATCTCCGGATAACAGATAGACATGACATAACAGACACTAAACACAAGGTGTGACCTGATACATAACGAAACATCACCAAATATTGACTAAAAGACATAAAATGGTATAATTATGACACTAAAGTGATTGTTTGAGTAATACCATATGATTGATGGGCGCAGTGAACAACCTAGATCCGACCAAGCATTTGCAATGTGCCAAGAGGCTTTGTTTGGGACAAACAAAGATGCCCTTGTTGTGCATATGTGGGAAGACCATGTGGGCGGACAAGATACTCCTGAGGGATATGAAGCAAGGACGACCGAAATTCAGTCAGTTCTGGGGGTCATGGCAAATAGGCAGGGGGTGCTATATGACGATACAGGCTACCTACTGCCTACAGGATTTAAGTCTCGTGTAGAAAGTGGTGAAGATCACGACGGGTTTGCAACGCTTGCTACTTCTGCAGTCACAAGTAATGCACCTGATGTCTGGTCAGGTACGACTGGGCTTCTCCTCTTGAACCCAGAGATCGTCTTTGCATCCCCTACAGACGCGTGGAGTTTGTTTTATGAAAAGGATGAGCATCTACCCGAGACATCAGAGTGGAAAAAAATGATGCGTGACCCTGTAGTTCAAGCCTTCTGTCCTGCCCGGGAATTACTAATGAAGGATGTTGACGCGCGGAATACCATGGGAGGCAAACTTGCCATCACAGCATGGTATCCCGATCAGCTAAGTACCGACAGCGGGCAACTATGGCAACGACTAGTGGCAGAGCAACTAGTCAAAGGCCCAGCAGATTCCAAAGATGCATATGGGTTGTTTTTAGATCCGTTCTCTTCTTCTGTGCGTGAGCGGGCAAGACATGCATTTGACCAAATGATAGCGAACGAAATGACCATTAGGGAAGAGTTTGACGGCCAAGACATATGGTCAGAGATTTGTGTGGCAGCCGGTATACAACACATAGTAGGTATACTTGTTCGAAATGATGAAAAGCCTTTTGCTGTGCAGCCTACTGACTGGGCGCTAGAGTTACAAGACCGCCCGAAGTTCTCGTCGGCGCTCCAGCGCGCAGAGAAAGAACTTGAAGCCGTAGCGGCATACAAAACTGAAGCAGGAGACCAGCCAAGCCCTGCAGTTGTAATCTACCAACCAGGAAACACCGACATGCCGATTGTCCATTTTAATCACGCAGATTCGACTCTGGAGCAATTGCGTCGCTAACTCTTAACGTTTCAAATTGACCATGACAACTATGACTGGCGCTATACAAAATCAACAGCACGAAGCTCCCAATCTCGAGAGTTTCGCGGTGGTTCATTGGGTTGAGTCTACCCACACACCAAGTCATCTAGAACGATTTGCTGAAATTACTCGTGAGTTAGCACGGATAGGTGTCTCGCAGGTGCTTATGAGCGGAGAAGACGGGCTACGTATGGCTATAGATAGGTCCGGTTCTCTGGAAGAATTCGGGTTTCCTAAAGAAGTCACTGTCGTGCCTCTGCCCACACATCGTACTGATGCTGCCAGTGTCGAGTCTGAGATCCCTCACGATAGTGCATTTGCACTGTGGCAGTATATGAATGATCCCAGTGTAGTAAGCGAGAGGCAAGGAGTAATCGAGAAGACGTTAGGCGCTATACAAGACCGGGGTCTGCGGGTCTCTCATGTGATTCCAGAGATGTACCCTGTCGGTATGTGCATACTGGGGTCAGAAGTAGAGTTTTTGTACCACACGACGAAGGCACTATTTCCCGACGCAAAAGTAACGCCACTAGCTCGTGATATTCCAGCTATGATTCCAGGGTCTCGTTTCAATGACCCCTATGATCAACTAGAGCGAATGCGTAGATATGCTGATAGCTTGTTCGTGCGGGGTGATGAAGGGGTGCTAGAGAAGTACTATGGACAATATGGAATGGACGATGCGATACGCTCGAAACTTCGCGTTGTCGGTCATTTTATCGGGCGCAGCATACCTGCTAAAAACTTCGGTATTCCTGAGCAAGAACGCAGGGTGCTAGTCTCTGCGGGAGGATCTAGTAGTGGGGCTGCGCGTGAAGAAAATGAGTACTACAAGTTTTTTAGGCAGATTATTGCAGCCAAACCTCTAACTACAGTGGCTGACCACGCGTGGACTGTTTGTGTCCCGGAAGACTTCCCGACAGAACTTCGCGCTGAGGTTTCAGAAGCTGCAGAATTAGCAGGCGGAGTTGAGATTCGCGCCAACATGTCTATAGCCGAACACCGGCAGGCAATAGTTGATAGCATCCTATTTGTAACCGTAAGTGGCTATAGCGGTATGCTCGCTGGTATACAGTCAAGAGTGCCTACTGTCGTGGTGCCCGCTCAGCTTCAAAAATCTGAAGTACAGCGCGATGTAATCGATCGATCTCAACAGTATCACGATAAAGGCCTTGTAACACAGATAGCGACCCCTCAATTAGACGATCTACCAAAAACTGCACAACTGATCAATCAGCGATTGTTAGCTGGGCCTGCGCCAGAATCTAAAATTCCGCACATAGACGGGGCAAGAGTGTTGGCAAGATATATCCAGGATGACCTGAGGAGTCTTACACTTGGCAATTAGTTGTATTGATTTAATGCTTGCATTATAAAAAATAGATTCTATTATATATATATGAATAGTTTCAACTCTCGAGACTTAACGAGCGTTGCTGCAAAGATAGTTCAGATAAACGTTTGGGAAGGGAGGCATTTGGCTTCTCTGCTACAGTTTCTGGCTGAGGAGAACCCTGATGTTTTGTGCGCTCAGGAGGTTGTGACGGCCCCGGACGGTATGGAAATCGCCATAAATCATGAGGTTCATAAGCTGCTCTACAGTATGTTTGCGTACCAGTACTTTTCTCCAACGGTTGTCTATAACCTTGACGGTGACATGGTTACCATGGGAAACGCCATCTATTCTGTTTGGCCAATCGAGAATGCTCAGACGGTCTTTACTTATGGACAAGGTGTCCATGTCGAGACGGTCGATGAGTTTGACTACAATATACGGAATATTCAGGTATGCCAGCTACGCGTTGAACCGAATAAAATGATTACCATTGCTAATTATCACGGTTATCATGAGCCCAACTCACACGGCTCTGACAAAAGTGTTCAGACAATGCAGCGGGCAGCAGATGTTCTGCAAGACGTCAGTGGTCCGATGATAGTTTGTGGTGACTTTAACGTTAACCCGCAGAGTCCAGCAATGCGACCGTTTGATTCACTTAAGCTGCGAAATTTGACCGTCGAGTCGGGCCTCAAGACAACGCTGAGTCGCGCGAGCCATGTCAGAGTTCCGGTAATATGTGATTACATTTTGACGAGTGAAGATATTGTTGTTAATGATTTTACAGTGTCAGACAAACTAGTTTCCGATCATAAAGCACAGATTTTAACGTTTTCAGTATAACCATGTTGATGGTGGCGTAGTCAGTTATTTAAATAGCTTAGGAATTTTTAGAACACTGACATAAAGAGCGCTTAGCGAAACGACAAGCACTGCTGCCACCGTTTGATCTGCTTTAAACCAGATGAGGAGTGGAACTAATAATGCGCTGGCGTCTATTGGCATGCCAATAAAAACACCTTTAAGGTCTTGTCGGTTGATGTTATGACGTGCCAGGCGAAGTGCTCCACAGACGGGCAGTGAATGTGTCAGGACTGCAAACCAGTGTCCCCGGGATAGTAGCTTACAAGCAAAACTGCCTGTGCTACGCCGAAACTTACGAGATCGGCTAAAGAATCGAGTTCAGCGCCAAAATCAGAGGACTGGTTTAAGAGCTTTGCAAGTTTACCATCAAGCACATCAAGCCATGCCCCGGCGATGATAGCAAATCTGGCGTAGCCGAAGTTAGTTCTCCGCCCAATGCCTTGAAGCCCTACGCAGACTTTAGAGATGACGCGCCCGGCCACAGGCTGGCCAAAGCTACGCCCGAATGATCGAATCTGGTGAGTGGGTACAAGATTTCACTTATATCTGGTTTAAGGGCATGTGGGTGGATGTAACTACTGTGCTAGATCTAAAGACTAGACAGATTATTGGTTGGAGTATTGGACTGCGGCACGACGCAGACCTAGTCCACAGAGCTATTTTAGATGCTTTCAGCAAATAACCACCACCGCCCATCCTACACAGCGACCAAGGCAGCGAGTACCTCAGCTACAAATTGCGGGATCTTTGCCAGTAGATGGAGATTGAGCTGTCCTGTTCCGACAAAGGCAGCCCCTAGCAGAACGGATTCAAGGAACGATTCTACGGTACCCTAAGGGACGCGCTTGGACCAACCAGCCGATTTAGCGATCTGCCTAAGTTGTACGAAAGCATTGCTATGACTATCTACTACTACAACCACAAACGAATCCACACCGCCCTAAAGATGAGCCCAACGGCTTACGCCGCCAGCCTTATTTAGTAGAGACAAGGTGTCCGTTTTTTTGGGGAGGTTGACATGTTGAATATCTGCGTCTGTTTGGATCATAATCTCTCTCAAATTAATATCAAAGCAAACCATACCACTTTTATGTATCTTAACGCAAAAAAATTGCAATAAACAAAGCTATTTGCACCTAATTACATTGGTACCTCCCCTTGAGGTATAGTTAGTGTAATGGCGCCAACAAAGCACTACCTGCATAGTAGTAAAAAGTTACGATCTCCCATGTGGGGTGTTGCGGCCATTTTGGTGTTGCTAGTTGTCAGGCAATTTAGTAATTCGCAAACATCTGTAGTTCTTCCAAAGATGTTGCAAGACTTTATTACACTTTCTGTAAGCGTAATCATAGAAGCTTTGCCGTTTGTACTGTTGGGAATAGTTTTATCTATATTTGTGCAGATTTGGCTGCCTCAATCCGTATTCTTTCGTATTATTCCAAAACGAAGAGTGCCGCGGCGATTGGTGTTATCTTGTCTAGGTATATTCCTGCCGGTTTGCGAATGTGGCAATGTTCCACTTGCTAGGGGTTTGATGATCAGGGGGTTAACGCTTGGCGATTCACTGACTTTTTTGCTGGCGGCTCCGATAATTAATCCGGTCACTATTCTTACTACCCACCAAGCATTCGGCGGTGATAGCACTATACTAGTATTTCGATTGCTAGGCGGGTTACTTATTGCAAACATTGTTGGATGGTTGTTTGACAATCGAAAGAACCAAGATGAACTACTCACAGATGAATTCGCCGCGACCTGCCGCGTTGATCATGCTCATGAGTCGTCTGGCAGCCGAAGCAAACTAAGTGAAAGTCTTCGGCTATTTAGTCGTGAAGCAAACGTAATTGTTCCGGCTTTGTTTGTTGGTAGTTTTATCGCCGGGCTGGTCCAGGTTGTTATCCCTCGTGATATTCTTCTGTCTTTGGGTGGTCATGTAGTTCTTTCAATTGTTGTAATGATGCTATTGGCATTCATCGTCTCTATTTGTGCTAATGTTGATGCTTTCTTTGCCCTGGCATTTGCTAACACCTTTACAGCAGGTTCGCTGGTAACTTTTTTGATCTTCGGACCAATCATTGATATCAAGATGCTTAATTTAATGCGCACAACTTACAAGAAACCAGTGCTAGTAACAATCACCGTAGTTACCGTTCTGGTTAGTGGGTTACTTGGTTTGGTGGTGAACTATGCGTTCTAGTTTGGCGTGGATCTATGACAGACGGGGTACAGTTTTAATTCTTTTTGGCGTGGTTGCAACCATTTGGTTAAAATTATCAGGCCAACTTAATCTTTACATTCACCCTAGATACTTTACTTTCAGTGTAGTTATGGCTGCGGTCGGTGGCTATATGTGTGTGCAGGCAATCCGTCAAAAATCGAAGGTTAAGATTGACCAATTGTCTAAGCGACAATACATTTCACTAGGTTTAATCTTGCTATCTTTTGTGGCATTGCTTGTGTTGAAGCCATCATCGTTATCCAGCAATATTGCTACGCAGAGAGGCATTAATAGCGGTAGTAATACTGAAGTGTTAAGCAAACTGACAAACTTTGATGTTGTCTCGCCGTTCGGCAATACTGAGACATCACAACTGACCGTTAAGGACTGGGCGAATCTGCTCAGCCAGACCTCAGATCAGACTTTTTTTGCTGGGAAGAAAGCCAAAGTATCTGGTTTTGTGACCGTGGACTCCAACAATAACATCTTTTTTGTTTCTCGTTTCGTCGTATCCTGTTGTGCTGTAGACGCTCGACCCATTGGCGTACCCGTTTATAAAGAAAACTGGCAAGCTACCTATCAAAAAGATGAATGGGTTGAGGTGTCCGGAGTCTTCGGAGTATATGATGGTCAAATTTCTCTTAAGCCCGAAACGATTACACCAATTTCGCAACCGGAGAGTCCATATGTTTACTAAATCACTAAGCAGGCTTTCGGAAAATAAGCTTTGGGCTGTAAGTCTGGGGATAGGCGGGCTTGCCCTGATGCTTTGCATACTACTACTTTTCAGTGGTCCAAGAATTCGCCGTGTGGTTTACGATGCTGATAAGTTGCCGCGAGAAGTAAACCAAACCATAGTACTAAGAAGCAATCAACCGTTAGCTAATATTGATAAAGCACAGGTTACAATAGACCCGAAAGTAGAGTTTAACCTCACCATAAGTGGTGAGGCGGCAATTATCCAACTTAAGCAACGGCTCAGCTATGATACTAAATATAAGGTTACTATTAAGGACTTTGCCGCAAAGTCTGGTCGTA
This sequence comes from uncultured Candidatus Saccharibacteria bacterium, assembly GCA_964494545.1. Taxonomy (GTDB): domain Bacteria; phylum Patescibacteriota; class Saccharimonadia; order Saccharimonadales; family AWTP1-31; genus JAPLYT01. The sequence goes on from CAZBRN010000006.1 coordinate 8,125, forward strand.
AAGCTTCGTACGAAACTACTATCCATACCGGTAAGGCTTCATATTTTTATCTTAAGCGCAGCCAAGACATATCACTTGAGTCCTTATATGGCGACAAAATCCCCGACACCATATATAGCGGAAGCTTAGATGACAAGGATCAAGTAGTGTACCAAGCGTATAAGATTTTGGAGTTCGCGCCGCTCGGAAGTCGACTAGTTATACACCACGAAGATGAGGATGAGAGACAATATTTAACAATTTATAACCCTAAAGATAAAACAGAAGAAGATGTAAATTTGCCAGAAGACAACGGCACGGTAGATCAGTTACAGGTATCATCGACAAATGAGTTAGTGGGCTTCCTGTTCTCTAGCAAGTTTGATCCAAAAAAAGATAATAAGTATAACTCAACACTCTTTGCTTATGACACAGGAAGTAAATTTGTATTTCCACAATACGGTTTGGAGCGGGGCAAATTATTATCAGTTAGTTCATGGCGATTCCATCCCGATGGAACTAGCATGATCATCCAAACTTTTGATAATACGCTACTGCTAGTGGACTACTACTCCAAGCAGAAACCAGTGCCGGTGGGTTCATACTTTAGTATTGGTACTTTCTCACGTGACGGTAGAAAAGTGATAGTGGGCGACAATGACAATGGTCCGGTGATACTTGAGCTAGAAGGCCAAAAGAAAGTAGTGCCCGAGGCAGGCTTAATTAACGGTATCGAATCAGCAGCCTCCGAGATTATACTGCTCCAAAATAGTGATGATTATATTCTTATCAAAGAAGCCTACGGAGAATCAGATAGCGCATATACTCGTGTTGCAGAAGTAATACACGGGGCGCAGAAACAGGTAATATATTCCTCAAATCAAAGAATTGAGCAGCTCTTCGAGCTCAACAGCTCGCCCAATGATCAGATGGCGTCCGTTGAGATTTCGGATGCATCCGAAGACAGGAAGTTTGATGGATACGGATCAAATTCGCGTCCAACTAATATGCGAACGCGCATAGTAGATATAACTACCGGTAAAACTATCAAAGAGTTCGACGGTTTTCAGCTCCACTGGTACTAATCATTAACTACGCTACCTGCTGGTTACATTTTAGTTCACAGATGTTATTTTATCCGTATATGGCTAGCGATGAACAAGAGAAAGCACTTAAAATTAAGCCCATAGATTTGCTCTAGCAAAAGTTAAAAAGAAATACTTTGAGAATTCTTTGTTGAGCAGAGCTTCGAATTATACAGTGCCAACACTCGACAAAGGCGAAGCGTTTTGATTGAACTTGAGAGAGACCTGCAGTATGCAATTGGGCTACCGAGTAGGCTCAGGAAGTTAGGACTTGAGGAAAAAGAGAAGATTAAGCTCTACACTGAAATAACCTACGTCTCCCCATTACTGGTCTATTGCTCGGCTATTGAAGTTATAGCTAGGTCTTATTATAAAAAAGAACAGCCTCCCAAGAATATAAATGGAGAATGGTTTAAGCGTAAAAAGGTGTCAAAGATCTGGCATCTTGGCAAAACTATGCCCGAAGAATCTTTAAAACAAGCATTCAAGCTGTTCATTTAAGGGTATAGAATGGAGTTCATTTGTAGGTGCATAGCGGCTGGGTATAGGCGCCAGCAGAAGTACAAAGAGGAGGTTGATTTTCTTGGCCAGGTAATACGGGATTACGAATACTACGTTTTCAATAGCACGCTTAGGCAAGCATTGAGGTTCTTGGAGAAAAGTGGAGATTCATTTGAATAGAACATCCGAAAATAGCAACAATAAATTATGATAAGCAGGTAAAATTATGTATAAAATATAGCAAAGTGGCTATACGAAAAAATTAAGGCAGAAGGTAGTGTCTATCAGTACGATGCAGCTCGTGAAATATCCGAAAGGTTTGGCGAAGAATACGCTCCAATAACCGAAAGTGGCGGGCGAGTATTACACTACAGTGTAAAAAACCAACTCGGGAAATTAAAAGGTGTTTGAAAGAAAGTCGGTCAAGGGCACCAAATAAAGTACCCACATTGTGGGCTTTTTGTTTGGCTTGTTGACTTCGACTCCAACTTGAGTTTGTTCGTAACGTACACGCGCAGGAGTTTACTCCGAGCATGTGAGGTAACATGAGCCGAAGGCTCAGCCCTTGTCGCCCGCACCAGTCATGGTTTCAATTTTTGACAATCACTACAGTAGCCATCGACTTCAAACTGATGACGTCGCGGCTCGAAACCAAATCTTTCAGATACTTCGTGAATAAAATCATCAATATGTTTTTCGTCCTCGATATCGATTATTTTCCCGCACCTGAGACAACTAAGGTGATGATGATGTGCAATAAACTCATCCGATAATTCTAACTTGTACTTCCAACCAACGTAGATGCGGTGGACCATTCCTATCTTTTCAAAAACTTCAATGTTGCGGTAAACGCTGACACGGTCTACTTTACCTGACGCCTTTGACAGAATTTGCCCGATAGTTTGCGGTTCGGGACTAATAAGTAGCTTGAAAGTTGCTTCACGAGCAGTTGTCACGCGGTAACCATTTTCACTGAGAATTCGTTTGAAGTTATCAAAGTCTTTAGTGGGCATGTTTCAATTATACTGCTTAATGCAACAAAATTGCAATAGAATCGTTTGGCAACTACTATCATGGTATGTCAGAAATAATTACCCAATCCAGAGCGGAAGACGCTATTGCAAATACCAATGCCTTTTTGGGGGCACAACGCGGAGTAAGTATCGACGGTGATTTTGCAGGTCGTCAAATCGCCGAAAGAGTTGCAACGGTACAAGACCGGGCTGAAGCTGTGCTCCGTTCAGTACCTCACCCTAAGCTCGAAGGTCTCTATGTTCCACTAAGTAGTCACAATGCTGTTAGTTTCACGGAGGCAGCCGCTGTATTGCCTGGGTATCTTGTACTTGTACCATCTGCGCTAGTAGATCCGGGTACATCCTTTTTTTACCCGGCAGCAGTTAGCGAAGATGGGCTAAAGACTCAAAACCTTCGCCTACACGTGCTTAGACAGCCTTACCGACAGCAAGTGAGTCATGTTGCCTCATTGGCACTGTCAGCCGCAGGCCAGTCAGAAACTGCAGGCATCGGTGCTCACGGTCGTAACAAGAGTAATGGAGTTGAGGCCGAGCACTTCGCAACTTTGCTAGCAGCAGGCAGTGATGCAAGAGTGCAGGCGGCGTGGCAGTCCGGTCGCCATGTTAATCATGACTGGCGCGGACAACCAAATAATTCTGTGATGTCAGAAGTTTCAAGGCGACTTTTCGGGACAGAACTTCCGCAAACAACATTAACGATCACCAAACAGCATATCGAAAGAGGCCAAGCCATGCTGCTCTGGCATGAGGGTATGCGTGACACACGAACGGATAAGCCCGAAACAGCTGCAAGAGATCAGGCGCTGGTAGTCATCCAGGGTTTGGGTTATGAAGCACTGCGGAATACGAGCCCACAAGCAATAGATACAGTAAAAAGGATGATTGGGTGAGCCCGCTCGAACAAGCTCCACGGTTTGAAGACGTACCAGACTTTGGTATGAACGCGTTTGGCATGAGCGAAGCCTTTGATATTAACGCCGCCTTTCAGGAAGCTGTCATTGGGGTTGCGAGCGATCTAGAATTAGAGCTTGAAGAAAAAATGCGTCGGATGGAAGTAATTGTCCATGAGGGAACAAGTGAAATATACCGAGATTTCGTAGACTTCAGGCAAATGGCTGCTCAGATGCAAATGATGTGTAATCACGACCACGCATTCAACCGGTCAATACAAGAGAATGAACTACTCTCAAGTTTTATGGACGGGCACAAGGCGAACGATGGACACGATCATGACAAAGATTCGCAAGGCAGACACAAGGATGAAGAAGAATATGAAATTGACCCAAAAACGGGAAAGAAAACCAAGAGGAAAAAGAAGCGAGGTTGGTTCCAGGCACGTTAATTGAAGCCTCACTATAATTCATCCAAATACTTTTAGCACTAAAGACAGGCGAGCACCTTCTTAATTGATTGTACTTTTTACCTTTATGCTAGTGAATATCCCGAAGTAGGGCTATACTAGATTTTGATATTAAACAATCAGATCGAGGAGTATACATCATGGTCACAGGATACTGCGTCAAGTGTAAGGAAAAGGCTGTCGAACTAACAGCACCAGAAATTGTTCAAACTGCAAAAGGTGGCTTCATGGCCAAAGGGAAGCATGCTAAATGCGGAACTACTGTTTGTGCAATGATGTCAAAAGAGAACGCTGAAAAAGCTGTCAAAGACGGCGCTACTAAAGCTTACTAAGCTTTATCTGTAGAGAAATCTACAGAAATGTTAAAGAGCCCACCTTGTGTGGGCTCTTTCTTTGGTATACTTTTACATATGAGCAAGGCAGATGAGCGACACGATATTTCGGTAGATGAGTATCTGCAATCAATCGAGGATGAGACGATGCATAAAGACGCACTCGTTATATTTGATATTATGCAGAAAATTAGCGGCGAAGAGCCAATCCTCTATGGCATTGGGACTATCGGATTCGGGGTTTATAAGTATCACTATGAAAGCGGACGCAAAGGTGAAGCTCACACCTTGGCATTCTACCCAAGGAAAGGGAAGATCACTATTTATCTCATGGATGGTACTATGCGTTATGCAGAACACTTAGCGAAACTCGGAAAACACTCTACGACGGGCTATTGCATCTACATAAAACGATTATCCGACATTGATGTGGATATTCTCACTAGAATCATCAAAGAATCGTTTGCCAATATATCAACAAAAGCCAAAAAAGGACCAATAGATAAAATCCTCTGGCAGGAAGGTAAATGACGATGAAAAACATCCCTAAGAAGTTGCGTGAAGACGCATTGTGGAGACGAGTTTATAAGCTCGTAGTGCGTATCTATGAGAATATCGAGACAATTAATACAGATTATCCTGCTGAACAATGGGCGACTGCAAGTAAACTTCGAAGTTCTGCCAACGATAGCTTATATTATGTTTCGCAAGTTATCGGTAGCTCTGCCCCAGAAATGAATACCTATGATCTCAATAATGCCCGCAAGAATCTGTTCGCCATGCAGACCATGTACACCTTTGCAACAAAGCAAAAATTTATATCAATTGACCCAGAAATTATCGTTGAGATCGATAAAATTTTGGTGGATATAGACAAAAAAATCGACGAGTGCAAAGCAGCAATTAAGCAGAATAATGCCGAAGAGCTAGAACCATGGCTTGAAAAATATCGGATTTGGCAAAAAATACAGAAATAGAGTTTGTGGATTGGGCAATTTGCGATTGTAGACAAAATAGAATAAGCATGATAAAGTAATGCTATGTTTATTTTAAACAATACTTTTGATAACCGCCGCTGCTCACGTATTTCCGGGAGTTGTCCTTGTATTTGTTTGTAAATTAAACTATAAGGCTCCAGACAGCTCCCTCATGTTGGGAGCTTTTTAATTTGGAGAAACATAATGGATTTTGAAATTCAAAAATTTAGTGAAGTAGGAACTAACCTACAGATAGTAACGGCACATTTGGTGGCCGCATATACCAACAGAGAGTTCGGCGAAACGCCACAAATGCTCCCCGTAAGCCCAGAAGACATATTCAATAAACATGTAGGATTTATTGCGCTCTGCAATGACTCAGTCGCAGGATATGTGGGTGCTGCAAACCCGATTGAATGGGGAGGCCATCTTATGCCTGAGGTTGGAAGTTTGTGGGTGCCTGATGTTTTTAGAAAACACGGAATCGCAAACTCACTTGTCAGCACTATAAGTGAGCATTTACTTGAACAATCATTGCTACCCTTTGCGTTCTGTAATACGAAAAGCAACTCAATATTTAAGAGAAATGGCTACCTCGATGCAGTCAACGGAGAAATACCAGACAGCGCTTTCGGTCTTTGTATGGGCTGTAAAAATAAGCCAGCAAACGGATGTTGCGATAGGGTTGTGATATATACTGGAGATTTAGCATGATCACATCAGACATAATAGAAATCAGCGGCACGCTTCCAGGACCAACCATTGCAATATTTGCTGGAGTTCATGGCAACGAAACAGCAGGAGTTATGGCGCTAAACGCGATCTTGGCTACGCTTACAATTACAAAAGGTAAACTCATGATTGCCTATGCCAACCCGCCAGCGATTTCGGCAGGCGTGAGAATGGTACATAAAAACTTAAACCGTTGTTTTTACGAGGGGAACATCGGTACTAGTCCCGAAGATGTTCGGGCGAGAGAACTCATGGCAGTTTTAGATCAATGTGACGCCCTGCTTGACCTACATATGTTCTACGATGACAACGGCGAACCGTTTGTTATATGTGAGGAAAACGCCGTAGAGCTCGCAAGTGAGTTTGATGTCGGAATAATTTCTACTAATTGGACAAACGTAGAACCCGGTGCAACCGATGGCTATATGTACCAAAAAGGTAAAATTGGTATTTGTATTGAATGCGGACCTTTGTCTAAACCTGAAGAATACAAACAATTTGCGATAAACACAATCTACCAATTCCTTCACTATTTTGATATGACTGAAATCAAGATCGAGGCATCGTCAAAGCAAAAAAGAATCATCAAAGCAGAATCAGTAGTCTATAAAGCCAACAAATCATTTCATCTAAAGCTTGGATTTAAAAACTTCCAGAAACTTTCAGTTGGTTTGGAAATCGCAAAAACTGATGACACTACATATATTGCCAAGAAAAATCAGTGCATTATTTTCCCTCATTACAACGCGCGCGTGGGAGAAGAAGCATATATTACTGGGAGAGAAATTACTTAGAATTTAAAGTCATCTGGATCAATAATCTCAGCCAGTTTTGCCATACCTTCACCATAGAACTGACCAATTTTTTTACGTGATACGCCAAGCATTGGTGCTGTCTCAGTAATGGTGTAGGGTCAGAGAACATCTCAGAATCATCTTGTGCTGCAACTATGTCCTTAATATCGGCACCATCATCGTCACCTAACGGTTGGTCTAAGCGAAGGGCGGATGATAAATGAGGAAATGTCAAGTTTGCAGATTAGATCTTCGTCTAGAGTTATTCTCGGCGGAGGGCAACAACAGGGCTAATTTTTGCAGCTCTTCGCGCCGGGAATGCAACAACCAAGAGTGCAATGATGGTTGCAAACAAAATGACAGCCAGAGTTAGCCAGTACGGAATAGAGAACAATGAGAATGTATCCGTAACACCTCTGGAATTGGCCAGGCTCGTAGCATAGGTATTCACACCTAATCCAAGACCCCAAGCCATGAGCATCCCTATAAGTGCACCTGAGACAGACAGAATGATTGCTTCAAATATGAATAAGCGTCTGATATCTCTTTGCCGAGCACCTAGAGAAATCAACAATCCAATCTCTTTCGTTCGTTCAAGTAGTGAAATAGTTAGCGTGTTAAACATACCCAAAATTGCAATGATCATCCCAATGCCACCAGCTCCGATAAGCACTAAGTTAAGGAGTGAGAAAACTTGATTTATTTGGTCGAGTGTATCGGCTGGCGAGCTGGTGGTGAATGCCTGGCTTTCTATTTGTTTGCGAACTTCGTTGATATGGGATTTATCATTAACGACTACTTTTATTTGGCTATAATCGTTAAATCCAAGACTTGAGAATAGTTTGTCAGATGCAAATAATTCACTGCTTTTTCCAGAGTCAATGACAGCATGGATAGTTAATTCTTTTTTGAAGTCGCCGGTGAGCGGAAAATTAACTGACAGATTTTTATCCTTCAAGATTGTGATAGATATTTTTTGGCCAATAGCTTTCTGAGGGTCACTTATTCCAAGGTTCGTCAGCATGGTGGAATTGACGGTTACATCACTGGTACTATCCGAGTAGACATTTTTACCGGCTACAATTTGGAATCCACTCAAATCTAGAAACGATTTGTCTGAACCGTAAATCACGGTATCAACATTTGAATTTTTGAAGTTAACACTGCTTGCAAACGAATAGGTTTTTGCGATATCAATCACATTGGAATATTTTTTAAATTTCGAAACTGTGTCACCATTGAGTTTTATGGTTGCTGGTTTTGAGGTCGTAACCTCGATCGTATTCACCGATTTTGAACCAATAACCCGAGTAGTTACTACGTTTTGCAAACCGAGTCCTAAGGACACGAGGAATGAGATAGCTCCGATACCGATGATGACGCCAATAATCGTGAGGGAAGTTCTGAGTTTCTTGAACGATAAGTTACGTAATGACATCATGATAAGTACGCGAAGCCGTAAGTTGTTCGCATGTTTGAGCGATTCTTTTTGGTCACGAACAATTGTCTTAGTTCCATGAACTTTACTGGTAGGTATATCTTGCTTGTTCATTGTATTCTGACTTTCCGTGGTGGTTTATCTGGCGTAACAATTGGGGCAGATGGAGTACGCATTGAGTTATCATGCAGTAGTTGCGATAATTTCTGCTTGGTTTCTGTCGACAACCCTGTCGCACCCTCGCTGATGGTCGCAACACCGTCTTTCATCTGTATGCGGTAGGTGCTAAATGGTAAATATTCCAAGTTATGCGTGACGAGTACAATGGTTTTACCAAATTCCTTGTTAAGGGTTGCAAGTAGGGACATGACGGTATCGCCATTCGATGTATCAAGGTTCCCGGTAGGCTCATCGGCTACGATAACCTCAGGGTTTGATATAAGCGCTCGAGCCATAGACACACGCTGCTGCTCACCAGTAGACAGTACGCCTGGTCGTTGCTTTGCTAAGTGCTCGACACGAACTTTCTTCAACGCTTCGATCGCATGCGGGCGGGCATCACCCTGTGTGAACCCACTCAAATAAAGTGGCATGCAGACATTATCGAGGACGGTAAGACTTGATACCCAGTAATTGGTCTGATAAACCATTCCAAGATTTAGTGCTCGAAACTTAGCTCGCTTATCGGCATTAAGAGTATTAAGGTTTTGACCCTTGAATATCACATTTCCTTTTGTCGGAAGTTCAAGACCAGTGATGGCATCGAGAAGGGTCGATTTACCGCTCCCAGATGGCCCATAAATGATAGTGAATGATCCCTCGGGTATTTCAAATGAACAATTCTTAACGGCATTAACAGTTTCATTCGGAAGTATAAATGATTTTTCAACTCCTTGGATTTGGATTATGGGTTTATTCTGGCTCATTTTGGCTCGTACCCAAACATTCTCTGTAACGTATTAAATATGATTGAAATTACTGAATCGGTAGCGCGACCAATAATTACGGTTTGGGTAGTCCCGGTGGCTTTATTGCTTGCCTTATCTCTGCTCAGTGGTCGGACGTTGTAGGCTTTAGAAGGGGTAAGATCTGAAACGATAGAGATATGCTCAGTGGTAAGGTTGCCATCTTCGGTGGATGAATTATTGAGTTCTGTTGTCGATGCACCTTCAGCAAATTGGATCTGGCTTGTTGCTGGTTCATCTGTTTTCCAGGTGACAACAATCTGCCCTCTGGCTTCGGTACCGGTACCTCGGATTACTTTTTCTATCGAGATATCGGAAATTTTTGGTGGTCGGGTATCGAGTGCTGTTTTAAACGACTGTCGGTCGCTCGTTGCCAGATTGCCCGCACCATCACGAGAAAGGGCGATTAGTGAGTAGTTACTGCTATCTACCAGGTCGCGTATTACCATTTCGTGGTCGGTCAATAACTTAGAATCAGAAACTTCAGTTGGAGCACTACCGTCTACATTGTAGCTAATTTGTGAGGACGCTGGGACGTTTGTCTTCCAGCTAACTTTTTGAGTACTCGTTGGCTCTCCCGTGACAGGCTGGAATTGCAGTTGCGTTATCCGTGGTCGGGGCAGGGTCGAGAACGAGAATATACTACTCTGATATTTACCACCTTCAGAATCGTACATAATGACTTTGTAGAAATATTTAACTCCATCATCGAGACCACTGAGTTCAACTTCATAGGTAGACTCACTTTTAGAGGTATTGGTAGTCTTGATACCACCAAAATCTTCTGATTTTCCGAAGATAACGTCTACAATGTTTGCATCTTTTGTGGTGAATTGGATGAGTGAGTTTGTGAGACCTACTTTTAGCGTATTAACTTCTTTAAGTACAGGTGCTGGAGCTGTTTGGAATGTCCCTTCGTCGCTCACACCGGTATTACCATCTTCATCTGTCCATCGAGCTACATAGTAGTAGGTTGTACCAGCATCGAGATTATCAAGTGCAACGGTGTGGGATGTAATTTGGCTTGAATTGCTAATTTCTGAAGGGCTGTACTGCCCACGTTTTTTGCCAATAGCTAGCTTGGAGTCACTTTCGCGGTTGGTCACCCACGCAATAGTCGCCCGTTTTGTAGTGATCCCTGAAACCGTAGGAGCGCTAACGAGCTCAGCCGGCTCAGTGTATTTACCTGTCGGTTTTAGTGTGACAGTCGCGCTCGCCGCACCACAATTATTGGCACTGTCACAAGCTTTAACTTGGTAGTAATAGTCTTGCTGCGTTAAGTTAGTATCGACAAAACTCAATCCGGCAGTCGTTGCTATCTGGCCGAATGTGACACCATCGAGTGATCGGAGGATTCTATAACTAGAGACCCCAGCCCCTGTATCGGTAGGTGCCGCCCACGACACCGCTAACTTCCAGTTCGATGTAGCGCGTGTGGAAATATCTGCAATTTCGATGGTCAAAGGTATCCCCGGTGCTGAGGTGTTTGCGGTGAATTCTGCGCTTCCATAGGTTGCGTAGTTGATGTTTCCAGCTTCGTCTTTTGCAACCACATAGAACGTGTTTGTGCCCGGTTGGGTAGCAAAGGAGCCCGGTAGGAGTCTGTCCGCTCCTTTCTCGGTGTACGTACAGGTATTTACGGTAGGCAATGTATTCACGGTATAGCAATATGAAAGATCCGATGCGTTACCTACAAAGGTTGAAGGGGGCGCCCAGCTAAATCCAAATGAGTTTGTAGTATTGCTGCTAGGCGTTGCCGTCACTGACTGAGGGGATGATGGTGAAGCTGTATTAATTTTTATGACGGCCGTGGCATAGGTCGATGAATAGTTGCCAGCGTTATCGAGTGATCTGAAATAAATTATATTTTTACCTTCTATTAAATCAGGGTAGTCATAGGTTGCATCGGTACGGTATGAGCCATCGTTTACGAGTAGGTCTGTTGCATTCTGGTTGCCGTTGTGAGAATCGCCATACCATGTGCCATTCCCAATCCTATATTGCAATCCCACTATCCCCGAATTGACATCAGAAATTGCTCCGTCGCCTGTTGCAGGCCATGTTAATGTTACGTCGCGAGTAGCGATGAACTGTGAAGGGCCAGATACGAATCCAGGTGCTGAAGGTGCCGTATTATCAAACCGGAAGCTAAAGCTTTCTGCGGCACTAGTATAAACATTATTTGAATTATCAAGTGCTTTTATCTTGACGTAATAGTAGTTATTCGAGGATTGAAGGGCTGCAGTTAATGTGTTGGCTGTGCTTAGATCGATCGAGGTGCCACTAACTGCATACGGGCAGGCGCCATCAGTGTCTAGTGGGCTCGCACCAAGTAGGCCTTTATCTGATTCAGGTGATGCTGAATTATCTGATCCAACATAAAGACAATAGCCTTTTATGCCTGTGGCGCCAGGACCTGCGTCATCTACACCGGCAGTCCAGCTTATGTATGGAGTCGACGCATTTGTCCATGCGCTTTCAGCAATGCTCGCGCCCCCGTTAGATCGATTCATCGATATGTTAGAAGCATTAGTTGTTGGCGGGTTTGTGTCGGGGTTAATTACAAGCGTTACACTGTTTAAGGTAATTGCTTGAGAGCCATTGCTCGCAAGGAATGCTTTCCATTTGAATGATCGTGTACCAAGAGCAAATGACAATATATTAGTATCGATATCGGCAGCGGTATTGTAGTTGCCAGCTCCGGCAATAACCCAAGCTGTCCCGTTCCAATAATTCCATGTCGATCCGTCATCATTTGAAATTTGATAATATACTTCTCCACCGTTCTTTGTGGCAGATTCAGTGAAGTTTTTCCAACTTGATACCGCAACCGGTGAAAATGAATTATTCGGCGTGATCGTAGGCAAGTCGGTCGCATAGCGTTGTCCGATAAAAGATGCACCAGCGGAAGTTCCAGCTAGCAATTTTGTAGAATCGACATATTTGACGGAAGAGAATTCATTGCTAGCAAGGTCGGCAAAGCTCGCTTTATTGATCGTCTGCCCGATACTAGGGCTGTTGACGTTAACACCATCGATTCTGAGTATTTTACCGTCTTCAACTGCAGCCGAATTATGGACAGAATAATAGCGATTATTCGTGGAGTCTATACTGCTGCCAATAATTTTACTCGGAGCATAATTTGGTAATGACGTATTATTGAGTTCGATTTCCGAGACAAGAAGATTTGTATTTGCATAGCCTGTGTATCTTATGCGCACATATCGTGCTGTTGTGGAGTTGAAAGAAACATCATGGCTAATACTATTAGTCCAGGTGACTGGAATCGATAGACCACTCATAGAAGACAACTGAGTTACGGTCCCACTACCAAACGCTGTTTGGTACGTTTTCATTTCTCGAACACCAAAGTTTGCGTTAGCTCCAAATGTAGAGGTAACTAAAATGCGAACCGACTTTACGGATGTAGAAGTGAAGTTACTCATTCGCCCAATATCTGAATTATTTGTAACAGTATCGAGTGTAGTTACGGTACCGGATTCAAACATGCTCGAAAATGCTTCAACTTCATAAATAGCTACACCTGAAGGTGACGCTGGAGAGGTTGATTTTGTGACATACACTCTCAAATACTGCCCAGTTACAGGTGTGGTAAATTTGATTCTGCTTGCACCTGATGAGTTCCCCGTTGTGCTATAGGCACTTGTCCAGTTAGTTCCGTCTTCACTATAGTCGATAGAATAGTCTGCAATCGTGGTTGTATCGACAAAACTTATACCGGCAAAGGTTTTCGACGATCCATAATCCAATTGTAGCCATTGCGGCGCGGTGTTTGTTGCGGCGTTAGAAAGCCATCGTGTATTTGTTGTTCTGTCTATAGAATGTGATGCTGAAGTAGAGGGATTTTTAGATGATACAGTAACCGTCGATGCAGTTAGCGCTGTTGTCGCTGTAGTACTTCCTTGGATAGTGTAATTCTTGCCCGTAGTAGCCTGATCGTAGAACTGCATGTCGACGCCACTAATAGTTTGGTTCGTCGCAAAGCTTTGTTCATACATTGGTTGGGCAATTACATTAGTAGCAAAGCCTGTGTTATATGAGGTTGAATAATTGGTATCACTTCCGCCAGAATTTGGGAAACTAGAATTGTTCCAAGGGGCCCATACTGTTGCACTCGAGGCGAGATTTGCTGAGGTCCCTTGTGTACTTGATTCAACAACGTAACTGCTTGGTGTGTAAACGGATGAAGTCCAAAAATATTGTTTCAGGAAGTTAAACGTTTTGTTTATGCCAAGATCATATTCGAACCAGTCATCACTTAGTAACTGAGGTGCTTGGTAAAACGAACTGGTATTATTGTCTATTGTCTGTCCTGCTGTTAATGCAGTGCCATATCGTGCTTGTGCGGTAGCACCGCTTATCAGGTTTGAGCCTCTAGAGCTCGTAGTATAGTTATTTATTGTTCCTGACGCTGGAGTGGTGCGATTTTCTTGAATTACCGAAAGACCAGCCTCAGTCTCTACATAAATAGTATTGTCCCCAGAATTAGCAGTTGAAGTCCCAGAAGTCACTTTGACACCTGTCGTATATCCATTGCTAGGGTTAGGTCCATGGGCTGCTGTCAAATCGGATCCAAAATCTACATTATTTGTATTATAAGTCCAATCGGCACCTTGTGTGATTGCGTTATATTTTACAAAAATCGTACTGTTCACAGAAAAAGATCCATGACGCATGTCGTAGTACAATGCCCCGTCGCTAGACACTGTCGCCCCATTTATAGTGTATCCTCCTCCAGCAGCAGACTTTACTATGGTGTTGGTACCTTGCTCGTCTTTAATTAATTCAACATAAGATACAGTAGCGACAGCTAGATAGACTTTACTCGAAATTACTGTAGCAGAAAGTTTTCTGATGTTTTGACTTCCAAGTGCGGGAGTGGTCGATGTCGAATAGCGAGGACTGCCTAGAGCAGTGTTATCAGTAAGGTTGCTTATTTGCCAGCGATAGATGCCACCGTTTTTACCAGCATACAAATAATCATTGGCTATATCAATTGTTCCGAATCCACCCCCAGAATTGACATATCCAGTTCGAGTCCAGGTGTCTTGACGGATAACATCAATCCCTAGGTCAGTTGCCACAAAATAATACGTATCATTTGCAGTGACATCGAGGACATTGTTCGATTGTAGCTGTCCTCCAGCTACTGAAAAGTTCTGGACAACATCTTGGAGTTTTAAGCGCAGGTTATTACTGTCTGGTTCAATTTTTGTATTTGTGTAGGAATAATCTTCAGGGGTGTTAAACGTCCAGACATTGGTGTCGGTAGGTGATGCGAGGGCAGAATATGAAAAAACGAACATACTGGCAAGGCTGACTACAAGTACAGATATATTGAAAATACTGTGCCACTTCCAGTTGTGCCAGCATTCATACCAACTCCACCTATTCATGAGATGGTTATGCGGTCGCACCGCCACATGATGATGAACTACTCTTGCAGTTTTCACGACTCGAGAATTTTTGGCTCGCGTTTTAGTCTTAGTTGCGAGAGATTTTATACGTTTCTTTGAAGGTCTAGAAGCGATCGCAATCTTAGACTTGCGATATTTATCCCCATTACCCCTGTGAGCTGCCTTTTCGAGCAGCCCACGTACCTTCTTAACCATGAGCTCTATTGTAGCAGATTGTACACGCGTTACGCTATCACAATGAGCTAGAATAACAGTATAAAACCACGCTATTTATTCGACAGTCACGGATTTTGCTAGGTTGCGCGGTCGGTCGATGTTAACTCCTTTTTCGGTTGCAACGCCAAGAGCAAGAAGTTGTAAGCATGTATTCATAATTAAGCCATCAGTATAGGGCCCAAGGTGCGATATTTGGATGTGGTAATCGCTTCCGTTTGGTTTTGGTCGAGTTGAGATAGTACAAACATTTCCATTTCTCGCTTTTATTTCTTGTAAGCTAGAAATCCCTTTCTCGTATAACAGCTCATCTTCGGGAAGAAGCATGACTGTCAGATGATCGTTATCGATCAATGAAATAGGGCCATGTTTCATTTCGCCCGTCGGGAAGGCTTGAGCATGTGCATAGGCTACTTCCGAAATCTTGAGGGCTCCTTCTAGGGCAAC
Organism: uncultured Candidatus Saccharibacteria bacterium; assembly: GCA_964494545.1. Lineage (GTDB taxonomy): Bacteria > Patescibacteriota > Saccharimonadia > Saccharimonadales > AWTP1-31 > JAPLYT01. The sequence goes on from CAZBRN010000006.1 coordinate 23,420, forward strand.
GGGGTAGAGTTCGCCTCGTCCCAAGAAAAACCAGTCATGAAAATGTGCTAATTTTTTTACAAGTGCGTCAATTTGCGGTTTGAGCACAAGGGTTGCAGAAATCTCAGCCTCAAGGCCTAATAGTTCATGCGCCAGATCTCTCATAATGGTTGCATTCATGCCAAGTTTGTTGGCCATAAATCCTCCAAGCATTAAGAGGGCTGTGACCATTGAGGTAAATGCTTTTGTACTTGCAACAGACGTCTCGACACCTGCATGCAAATAGATCCCGCCGTGATCAACCTCGCGAGCAAGTGTCGATCCGACGCTATTGACTACTCCCATAGTCCTAATCTTTCGGCGCTTGGCTTCTTTAAGTGAGGCAAGTGTATCAGCCGTTTCACCAGATTGACTCATAAATATTGCTAATGTTTTTTCAGGGGTATATGCGCCGTAGCGATATCGAAATTCACTGGCATGCTCAACGTTTACCGATATCCCAAGCATTTCTTCAAGCTTATATTTGGCGTAAAATCCTGCATAATAAGCACTTCCACAGCCAATGATTACTATCCTATTTATCGACTCCATCTCGGCCATGCTGATACTCGGACCTCCGAGTACAATTGAACCGTCACTACTCACTCGTCCTCGCATGACATTTTGTAGAGCCATTGGTTGCTCAAATATTTCTTTTTCTAAATAACTTCCAAAATCTCCCAATAGTGCCTGTTGTTCGAACCCGTCAAGTTTGGTGACCGACACATCTTGGTCATTAAATTGAAGATCATAGATGTTTATTGCTTCAGAAGTTATGACAGCAACTTGGTCATCTTCCAAGTAAATAACTTTATCGGTATAGTCAACAATCGCATTGGGGTCACTGGCAATGTAATATTGGTCATCGTCAATGCCGATCACTACCGGGCTACCACGGCGGGCTGCGATAATTTGATTTGGCGCTTTCGGAGAGATGACCAGTAGTCCAAAAGTTCCTTTTACGAGTAGTAGAGCTTTATTGACTGCTTCTTGAAGAGTAGTTTTACCTACGAAAAAGTGATCGATTACACCCGCCAACACTTCTGAGTCTGTCTGACTTTTTAGTTTGGAGACAGGTAGTAGTTTCTTGAGCTCCTCAAAGTTTTCAACAATACCATTGTGAACTAACGTCACATTACCGAATGTGTGGGGATGCGCATTGGCGGTAGTTGGTTTGCCATGAGTCGCCCAACGAGTATGTCCGATGCCTACGGTCGGCTCTTCGGGGAGGCTTCCCATATCGAGATTACTCGTGTCTCCGACTGCCTTAGTGCTTCGTATAGTAGTATCCATTACAGCGATTCCTGCTGAATCGTACCCACGGTATTCTTGTCGCTTGAGTCCTGTATATACAATATTCTTTGCTGGACGCGACCCTACACTTCCCATAATTCCGCACATAGTTAGTTTTCTCCTTGTTCGATAATAATTTTTGATCCCTGACGACGAACGATAAGGTTCTGACCTTTGATCCACTTAAGTTGTTTGACTATCTCTAACGGCAAACTAACAGCATAGGTTTTTCCGCCAACCATGTTTAATTTTCGTTTACCTGTTTGATCGTTTTCTGGGCGAGCCATGAATGAAGTATAGAGCTGCTAAAAACAAAAGTAAAAGAATTACGTAATTAATTAACTGAGTAGTTTATTGACACGACGGGCGCTGAGATATGACAGAGATAGCGTAATGGTTATTGCTGCTGCGAGATAGATGCTACATTTGATGACAATTACGATCGGGATAATAAGTCCGCTCATGGTGATAGGAATGCCTATCAAAAACCCATGTGTTACATGACGGTTGATGTTATGACGTGCCAGTCTAAGCGCTCCACAAATAGGTATTGAAAGCGCGAGAACTGAAAGCCACGTTGTATCGTAGAAAGTCATTAATAACACCATGGGAGCAACGCCAAAGCTCACGAGGTCACTAAGCGAATCTAGCTCTGCTCCAAAATCGCCTTCCAAATGCAATTTGCGAGCCACATAGCCATCAATCATGTCAAAAAATACCGCAGCAAAAAGCAGCACCGAAGCTAGAACAAACTTACCATGGATTGCAGCATAAATAGACAATACGCCAGACAACAGGTTTAGAACTGTAACATAGTCCGCCGGGGACATGATTTTACGAATTGATGTTTGCAATGATTGTTTCTCCTGAGATTACTTTATCACCTTTTTTAACCACAACGCTCATGTTTGAAGGCAGGATCGCAGTTACTTGCGAGCCAAGGTTGATGAGCCCAACCGGTCCACCGGTTTCGACGCGTTCCCCTGGTTTTACATGTGTCACGACTCGTCTCGCAAGGAACCCGGCAATTTGGATTATTTT
>CAZBRN010000007.1:0-25257 GCA_964494545.1 uncultured Candidatus Saccharibacteria bacterium
TTTAACAGTGGTCATAGCTGTCATGCTCACTGTTTTTGCGATCTTACCAAAAGATCGTTCGGTGCACGCATTGAGCGTTCAAGAACAAATCACCAGCCTTCAACAGCAAAACGCCGAGTATAAAAGCACTATTGCACGACTCCAAGGCGAAGCTACGAGTTACCAAGACGCAATCGCTCAACTCAAGGCTGCAATCGATGCCCTGCAAGGACAGATCGATGCCAATACAGCTGAGCAACAGAGACTCCAAGCTGATATCGTTACCGCTGAAGCGGAACTCGTAAAACAAAAGGGACTGCTGGGTGAAAACATCAAGGCAATTTATCTAGAAGGGCAGATCTCTACTATTGAAATGTTGGCTTCTAGCAAAGATCTCAGTGAATTTGTCGATAAGGAGCAATACCGTAACTCAGTCAAAGATAAGATTAAGGCTACGTTAGAGAAGATCACCGCAATAAAGCTTGAATTGACCGCTAAAAAAGAGGGTGTTGAGGCTCTATTAAAAGTACAAAACGAACAGCAAGCCCAGCTCAATGAGAGTCGAAGTGAGCAGGGCAATTTACTCGCCTATAATGAAAGCCAACAGAATGACTTTAATCAAAAGACAAAGGACAATCAGTCGAAGATTGATAGCTTAATCGCTTCCCAGAGAAGGGCAAACTTCAACCCCGATGGTGGATATTACTTCATACGATTCCCTGGGGCGATTAGTCCGATAAATCCAAACAGTTATCCATATGCAAATGCAGGTTTTGGGATGAGCCCCGGGCCAGGCTGTGTAGACAACGACGGACCTGATGTGTGGGGTTACTGCACTCGACAGTGTGTTTCATATGCAGCATGGGCAGTTGAAGCATCTGGCCGTAGCGCTCCAACGTACTATGGGAACGCACGTGACTGGGTAGCTGCTGCCTACGCGCGTGGCATAGAAGTTTCTCGAAGTCCACAACCGGGTGATGTTGCGATTAGTACGAGTGGTTATTGGGGACATGCGATGTATGTCGAAGGTGTTTCTGGCAGTACTTTTACTACCTCAGAATACAACACGTATCTCGATGGCCGCTTGACCTACCAGACTCGAAATTATTAGTCGAAATACTGAGATGGTATTAAAATACATCATGGTATTATTAGACTCGCACAGTGAAGAATAAATATATTTGGGGGTTACCGTTGATCAGCGAAAAAAAACAATCTAGTAAAGTTATTAAATATTATAGTGTGGCAATAGTTGCACTATTAATTTTTGGAGCTGGTTGGTCGTTGGGAAGCGGAAAAGTCGATCTCAGTAGACAAAATGCCTCTGTTCAATCTAACGCTCCTAACAACTTAGATTACTCAACAGTTGAGCAGATTTATGATGAACTTCGCCAAAATTTTGATGGAAAACTAGATAACACCAAGCTATTAGACGGCTTGAAGACCGGTCTTGTCGCTGCGAGCGGCGATCCATATACCGAGTATATGCCACCAGAGAAGGCGAACGACTTCAAAGGACAACTTTCAGGAACCTTTGAAGGCGTAGGTGCGCTTCTCGGAAAGAATGAAAAGGGAAATGTGATTGTTATATCGCCAATCGATGGGTTCCCAGCAAAGAAAGCAGGGCTACAGCCTCGCGATGTAATCGCGGAAATAGATGGAAAAGATGCATCAACACTTGCTGTCGACAAGGCTGTCGAAAAAATTAGAGGACCGAAAGGGACTAAAGTAAAACTGCGGATAATTCGAAACGAGAAAGAAGATCTAATGTTTGAAATTACTCGTGAGGAGATAAATATACCGAGTGTCGAATCAAAAATACTTGATGGTGGAATCGGTTACATTAAGATTTCTCGATTTGGTGATGATACGGCGGATTTAAGTCGAAAAGCTGCAGAAAAATTCAAAAGTGATGGCGTATCAAAAATAATTCTAGATCTTCGCGGTAATCCTGGCGGTTATCTCGAAGCAGCAGTAGATGTCTCGAGCCTATGGCTTAATGATAAGACAGTGCTCCAAGAAAAGCGAGACGGTAAAACGATTCGAACCTATTCTTCAAGGGGAACAGCACCACTCAGCGGTATTACTACGACGGTACTTATCGATGAGGGGAGTGCAAGCGCGAGCGAAATCACTGCAGGGGCATTACACGACAATAAAGCTGCGAGCCTACTCGGCGTTAAGAGTTTTGGTAAAGGTAGCGTACAAGAACCTCAGACTCTCCAGAATGGCGGCTTACTAAAGATTACTGTCGCTAGGTGGTATACACCCAACGGCAAGAATATCGATAAAGAAGGAATTCAGCCTGATCAAAAAGTCGAGCGAAGCGAAGAGGATTACAAAGCTGGCCGCGACCCACAACTCGACGCGGCGATTGTAAAGTTACAATAAAAACTTTCTTCTTGACGTTCAATCTGCTAATATCAGTACATTAAAGAGAGGTGAACGCGTTGGCAAAGCCAGTTAAGTATGTGTTTGTTACAGGCGGTGTTCTTTCCGGATTAGGTAAGGGCATAACTGCTGCCTCAATAGGCAACACATTAAAAGCCCGCGGACTCTCGGTCAATATACAGAAATTAGACCCATATCTCAATGTCGATGCTGGTACTCTGAACCCAGCGGAGCATGGCGAATGCTTTGTGACTCACGATGGTGCAGAAACCGACCTCGACTTGGGGCACTATGAGCGCTTTTTGAATGTTCAACTTTCTCGAAGTAGTTCTGTAATGAGTGGTAGGATCATTCGTAAGTTGATCGATGATGAGCGAGATGGAAAATTCTTGGGTCAAACCGTACAACTTGTTCCGCATTTCACTAATGCAATTATGGATGCAGTACTTACGGCAGCCAAAGGTTTTGATGTCCATATCGTCGAAATTGGCGGAACCGTAGGTGATTATGAGAGTCCTGCATTCTTCGAAGCAATACGTGAGCTTGGCGCCGTGGTAGGACTCGAGAACTGTTTATATGTTCATGTTGTGTACATGCCTTACCTCTCTACTAGTAAAGAAATTAAAACCAAGCCAGCACAAAACGCGGTGCGCGATCTTCGAAGTATGGGCATTCTACCGAATGTGTTGGTCGCTCGAAGTGAAGTGCCGACAAACGGCTCAACTCGCACAAAATTGAGTGCTTTCTGTGGTGTCCCAGAAGCGGGTATAGCGATTCTTCCAAACGCCCGAACGGTGTATGAAGTACCACTTACTCTTGAAAAACAGGGTATCGCTGAATTTATCGTCAAGAAACTTGATCTTAAGACCAAAAAACCAAACCTTAAGGAATGGGAAAAAATGGTCGATTCCATTGTCGCAGTTCCTAAGATTACTCGTAAAATCGGTGTTGTAGCCAAATACATGGACAACCAAGATACATACATGTCTGTATTTGAAGCTTTGCGTGCAGCCTCTTGGGCTCACCAAATTGGTATTGAAATAGAGTGGGTAGATGCGGAAAAACTCAAGACTCAAGCAGATGCAGAAAAACAACTTAGCAATTTAGATGGGATTGTGGTTCCAGGTGGGTTTGGAGCTCGAGGAGTAGAAGGTAAAATTTTAGCAGCTCAGTATGCATTGAAGCAAAAATTACCATACCTAGGTCTTTGCCTTGGGATGCAGGTAGGGGTAATTGCGGCAGCACGCTTGAGTGGTCTCACAAAAGCCAATTCAACAGAATTTGATTCAAACAGCCCTGATAAGGTGATCGATACCATGCATGACCAAGCAGGGAAGGAGAACACTGGCGGAACCATGCGGCTAGGTGACTATCCATGTGTTATTGCAAAAGATAGTATTTCGGCCCGAATATATAAAATGACGAATATCGTGGAACGACATAGACATCGCTATGAAGCTAATAATGACTACCTAAGTCAGTATGAATCATGGGGAATACGTGCTGTTGGTACTTCGCCTAACGGCTCGCTGGTAGAGATGATAGAAGCTATCGATCACCCATATTTTGTTGCCAGTCAATTTCATCCAGAATTTTTGTCTCGTCCTAACGTACCACATCCAATGTTCACCGGGTTTATTGAAAGCCTTATCAAAAAATAGTTTCGTAACGGTGTAATTTACGTCATTGCGTTGTCATAGTCGGTGATTTATATTACTATAAGCACTATGGATGAACAAAATACAACTCAAGTAGCAACAAAACAGTATAAAATTATGCTCGTCGAAGACGACGACGCACTCGCCAGTGTTTACCAAACTCGACTTCAGGCTGAGGGTTTTGATGTTAAACGAGTACCTAACGGAGAAGACGCACTCGCTGGAGCTCTCGAATACCGGCCAAATCTGATAGTTCTCGATGTTATGATGCCTAAGGTGAGCGGTTTTGATGTTCTTGACATTCTTCGTAATACTCCAGAAACTGCGAAAGTGAAGATTGTTATGTTAACTGCACTCAGCCAAGATAGCGATAAAGAACGTGCTATGAGCCTCGGAGCGGACGACTACCTCGTTAAATCTCAAGTTGTGATCGCTGATGTGGTTGAACGCATCAAGCATCACCTTGCAGGCTAAGAAATCAGAACAAAGTAAATTTAAAACAAAAAAATGACACCAGAAATACCCCAAGCACCCGACCAGGCCCAAGAAATAGCACGTAGCCTGCAGAGTATTGATGTTATGAGTGGCTATATAGCTGGTATGGCAGGGAAGGAAGCCGTAAATATCGCTCTCTCAAATGGCAGGGTTAATCCTTCGGCTGAAGATATGGTCGCAGCAAATGATTATGGGAATAGGCTTGGTGATACCGACCCAGTCACCCCAGCAGAAGAGGCTATGTTTGACGCTGCGGGGCAATTAGCTGCAAATGGTGTCGAACTTCGAGTGAGCGAGGTCAATTTAACTCCTGATTATAAAATAGGCGATCAATCTAATGATCTAGTCGTAGGATTTCTACTTGGCTATCTCGCGCAATCTCCTACATTAATCCGAGCCCAGAGAGAAAAAATACTATCATTGGGTCCTGAAGATACCCGCCCGAGGGGCGAGGGTATGAGTCGTATTATGACGAATGTAAAACGCTGCCTTTTAGAAATACCAGAAGGTCAAATATTGAATCCTGCCTTGCTTGCTACGATCCCACGTGAATTCGGCTTGCGTGAAGCGATTACTAGACTTTCGGGAGAGACTCCTGAAGAGAAGAAACGAATTTTAAGCATATTGCAGGGTGAAGAAGCCCAAATTTCAGAGCCATTCGAACCCGTCCAAGAAACCTTGGATGAAGATACAACTGATGACAACGAGAGCACTGTCCAGAAACCCGATGTGTTCGGGGACCCTGCGGGCGAAGTACCCCAAGTCGAGATAGAAGAAGTCGCGGAAGAAATTGGCGAAGAAGCTGTTGAACAAGTTGTCGAAGAACCAGCAATCGAAGAGCCTTCTCCAGATATTGAACTAAATACAATCGAAGAACCAGAAAATGCCGAACTATCGAGCAGTGATATACAAGATATATTTTCGGATCCTGAGAAACTGTCAGCTGCAATGCAAGATAAAGATATGGATCCAAAATTAAAACAAGAAATTCAGGGAGTAATCGTTGCTTGGCAAGAACTTCAGCACAGTAAAGGTGCAGAGAAACTTTGGAAAGAAATGATACTGCCAAATTTAGATAAGCTGGAATCTGTTGGCCTGGAAGAGCAAGCGAAGCGGATACAAAGACTACAACAAATAGTTGAGGATGTTGAAAAGTCATATCGAAAAATTGCTAATATGGCATCCGATAGATATGTTCAGATCGAAGAATTTGCTCATGTCTTGAGAGGGCATCCATTTAGCGAAGAACCGATCCACGAGATTGAAACAAAGTATCGTGAAATTGCGCAAGATGAATCAGTATCAAGGTCCCTCAGGGCTTTGGGTCTCGATACAGACGATGCTGACATGTTAGTTAGTAGGTTAGCACGAAAAATTACTGGCCATATCGATCCAGAAGACGCAATTAAACTTATTGAAGAATTACAAACTATGGGATCGGTCAAGGAACGCAAAGACATTGCAAGAATTACTGACGGATTTCATGGCCAAATAACATTCAGGCAATGGAAAACACTGGTATACAACGTTGAAGGTTTAATGCATATGGGTAAAAAAGGTGTAAATGAGCTTCAAGATGGCCCTGCAATGTATAGTGTACGCTCGTTACGCGTAGCGTTTGAGGATTTTAACTATAATAGAAGGAATGTAGTTAGAGACCCAGACCTCTCATATAATGTTGTACGTCAGGCATCACGCTTACAGCAAGAACTCGCTGATCCTCTTAGAAAATTCAAATTAACAAAAAATGAGATCAGTTGGCTGGGTGCGAGATAAGTTTTATTTAGATGACGGTGACTTCGGTGCGGCGGACTGATTTGCCGCTGAAGGTGCGGACTTTTCGGCTTTTGAAAGCTACGACACCGTCTTTTGCTGCATGAATAGTGAAGTTACGGCTGAGAGTCGTACCAACGCCAGAACGTTTTGTAAGGCCAACTTGGCGAACGATGATTTGACCTAACGATACTTTTTCACCACCAAATAGTTTTACACCTAGCCGTTGGCCGGGACTATCGCGGTTGTTTTTACTGGTTCCACCTGCTTTGACGTGTGACATATTACTTCCTTATTAGTGATACTAGTTCACGAGCGACTACTTGGCCTTCGCGGTAGTAGATAAGATCTGACTCCCGAGCGTGAACAAAACTTCGTCTAGTATACCCCAATACCTCGAGAGAATCAAGGAGTTTTAGGTGTTTAAAACCTTCTGGAGTTTTCCACGCTGGGACAGCTAGACAAAGGGTCAGCCCAGGCTTGGTTTGTCGGGCTACATTTTGCAAAAACCGTTTATGAATAAGATTAACATCTTGCATGACTTCAGTAAGAGTTTCTTTATCCGGGAGGGTGCTGAACGGCCTACCTAAATAAGTTTCGCAGGCAATTGCTTGAATCGGGCTTTTCCATTCTAAAGATGTTGCATCACCAGATATTAGGTTAATATCGAAGGATGTATCCCACTGAGCTTGTAGCCACTCTAAGTTCTTTTTAGAATATTCAATCATCCGAGGCTCAAGATCAGATCCGAGCGGAGTGAAACCCATAAGCCCGGCTTCTTGGAGGACCACACCCGTGCCACAGAATGGATCAAGGACGGTGATTTCACGATTTGGAGGAACGCTGCTAGTGGAAAGATTGATTATTATTTGGGCGAGCTTCGGAGGTAGCATACCTACACGGGCGTCTCTCATGGGTCGTTTTTGATCACGAGCTGCATAGGCGTCGATATCTTGCTCTTTGATGGTCTGTGCGATCAAGGTGGTGCTCCCGTTGCGAACGAAGAGAAGTTCCATGCCAAGCGGTGAGGTGAGCTGGTTATGTATAACCTGGGCGCTATTGAGGGCGACGTCATTATTGGGGACAATCCTTACCGATCGACCAGCAGACTTGACGGCTTTTTTTATCTGAAGGGCACTTTTATTTATGGCATTGGAATCGGTGCGAATACCGTAGGTACTAAATCCTAATTTGAGTTTTCCTTCAGGTATAACATCGAGATGTTTTGGTAGCGTCTCTTCTACATAGAGAGAAAGTGATGCCCAATCAGTTTTTTGGAGCTCGGTAAGCATTCCTGCAAGCTTGATACTGCCTCCGATACGATCGAAAGGGATTGAGTCAGGATCGATAGCTACAATTGCTGCTAGATCTTCGATAGGCGTAACTGCATCTGAACCAAATAGTGACTCTAGCTCGGCTAATCCGAGAGCAGGTTGACGACCAAGAATAAAAAGTGATGATTGCATGGGAGCATTATATCGTTAACAGGGGCATAACACCTAACGCTTATGTCTAAACTTCCTACATCGAAAACTTTACTTTATACTAGAGAATAATGAGTCATACATCAAAAGCAAAGTGGAAGGTAATCCTGAATGCGGTAACTATTCTTGCCCTTTTTGGGGCAATTTATGCACTTCGGCAGCAGATTGTTGATTCGCTAAATAACCTCGGCAAGGTAGACACATGGGCCCTATTCTTGGTTATTCCACTGCAATTTTTGAACTATCATGCCTACACCAATCAAGCTCGATCGCTATTTCGAATTTTAGGCGAAAGACTTCGCTATAAACCTATGTTTCGCTTGATGTTAGAAATGAATTTTGTCGGACTTGTGTTCCCAAGCGGGGGTGTAACGGGACTTTCATATTTTGGTATAAGAATGAAGGACGCTGATGTTAGCACAGCTAAAACTTCACTGGTATACCTGATGAGATACATTATGGTATTTATTTCGGTCCAGATTTTACTTGGCACCGGTCTGCTTCTCTTGGCGTTAGATGGGAAGGCAAGCCGATTCGTATTATTAGTTGGCGGATCACTCTCGACTCTCATCTTGGTTGGTACGGCTGGGATAATATTCGTGATTGGGAGCAAACATCGAATCAATCAATTCTTTGTAACAATAAGTAAGGGCCTAAACAAATTAATTCATATCGTACGCCCAAAGCATCCTGAAACAATCAATATTGAAAAAGTTCGTAATCTTTTCGATGAACTTCATGAAGATTATCTACTTATCAAGAAAGATTTTGGTGCTCTCAAAATGCCTCTTGTTTGGTCATTGCTGGCAACTACAGCCGAAATCTCCACAATTTATGTAGTATATGTTGCATTTGGGTCATGGGTAAATCCAGGCGCTATCATACTTGCGTATGCGGTGGCGACTATAGCTGGATTCTTCTCGGTTTTACCTGGCGGAATTGGAATCTACGAAGCTTTAATGACTGCAGTACTTGCAGCAAGCGGCGTGAGTCCAGGTGTAAGCATTCCGGCAACAGTCATGTATCGCGTGCTTGCTATTTCTATTCAAATTCCTCCAGGATTTTATTTCTATAACAAAAAGCTGCATTCAAAAACAGAAACATCATGAGCCCGACTTTTAGTGTTAGCGACTTTGTAGCATCGTTAAATCAGACGTTTGAATATGCTTACAACTCAGTTGTAATTGTTGGAGAATTATCCAACCTCCGAGTCAGTAAAGGTAAATGGGTATACTTTGATTTAAAAGATGAGAATGCCAGTGTAAAGTTTTTTGGAACCGTCTATATGATGCCAGGCCCACTAGAGGATGGCATGATTGTCCAGGTAGTCGGCACACCACGAATGCACCCAGCATATGGATTTTCGGTAACTACACAGTCAATCTCTCCCATGGGGGAAGGGTCGATAAAGAAGGCAGCTGCTTTACTCCGGGCTAAGCTCACCAAAGAAGGTCTTTTCGCCGATGAGCGAAAGCGCTCTATTGTTTACCCGCCGACGAGGATTGGACTTATCGCATCCGGTGAATCAGCTGCTTATATAGATTTTATGAAGATATTGAATGCACGATGGGGCGGAATTGAAATATTTCATATTGACGTGCAAGTGCAGGGAGAATCAGCCCCTAGCCAAATAGTTGCAGCAATTGAAAGATTAAATACTGAAACAAATCTAGAGGCAATTATTATTACAAGAGGCGGAGGCAGCGCTGATGATCTCATTGCTTTTAATGTCGAGCAGGTTGTTCGAGCGGTAGCCGCCAGTAGAATACCTACACTCGTTGCAATCGGTCATGAGCGCGATGAAAGTCTTGCAGAACTCGCAGCAGACAAACGGGCGAGTACGCCAAGTAATGCAGCTGAGTTACTTACTCCAGACAGAAGTTCAATAAAAACTCAGTATAGACAAGCGCTTATCTCGTGTACTGCCATGATCCACCAGAATGTTGTAGTGACACTCCAAAATATTGTTCACGACTTACGTATTGCCTCTATGAATATTCAATCTACACTGGATTCTCGGAATAAAGAGTTGGTTCAGGCAAGAACGCTCTTAGAAAGTTATGATCCCCGGCGAGTCCTTCGTCTTGGCTATGCCAAAGTTCGTCACGCGAACGGTAATACGGTCACATCCGCTGGAATGCTTCATGAAAAGGCGGATATTACGTTGCGGTTTAATGATGGTGTCGTTGATGCTGAGGTCAAAAAAATTTCAGTTTCGTCGTAACTGCAATCAGGTATACTAGAGGTACATATGACTACACCAAAAAAAGTTATAAAAACGTTTGCTGAGCGCAGGGAAGAACTTAATCAAGCACTTGCTTGGTTTGAAGGTGATGACCTCGATATCGACGAAGCTATTACTCGTTATAAAAAGGCGATTACGCTCGTAGAAGAACTTGAAGAATACTTAGAGAACGCTGAGAACGAGATTAAGAAACTCTCTTCTTAGCCCAACTGAACGGTTAGAAGTTGGCGGCCATATCGCTGATATGGTACCATGAGCATTATGGTAACAACACAAAAATTGGATCAAAAAGGCATTGTTGATGTCTGGATGATTGCATTCATCGTCGTTCTCGTACTCTTTTTCGGCTCTATCGGCTTCGGTGTCTGGGCGTTCATGGGTAAGCAAGATTATAAAAATAATGTAGATACAAAGATTGCCGAAGCAGTCACTATTTCGGATGCTGCAAACAACCTCAAGAAAGATGCTGAATTCGCAGAGAAAGAGAAGAATCCACTTCGGTCATATACTGGTCCGGCATCGTATGGAAGTGTTGCGATTAGTTACCCCAAAACGTGGAGTATTTACATGGATGAGTCAGGAAAAGGCAATGCACCGCTTGACGGCTCCCTTAACCCTAATTTTGTCCCAGGACTTACCAGTAAGGCAAGTATTGCGCTGCGTGTGCAAGTGCTTAATTCGCAATACGCAAATTTGGTTAAAACGTTTGACCAACGAGTGAAATCGGGCAAAGTAAAAGTAACTCCGTTCACAGCGCCAAAGGTTCCTGGTGTAGTTGGACTACGTGTAGACGGTGAAGTGCAGACGGGTAAGCAGGGATCTTTAGTAGTATTCCCGATTCGCGATAAGACATTGCAAGTTTGGACAGAAGCAGCTCAAAACATTGGCGACTTCAATACAATAATCTTGCCAAATCTGGTTTTTGTACCATAAATATTTCTTGAATGCGCTATACTTACCCTAGATAAGCGAGGGGTTAGTATAGACATGCAAAACGGTATCGTGCCTGGTAAGCATTCCGAAAGTGACGAGCAACGTCTCTTTTATGCATTGACTGAACAAATGAAGTTGCCATTTCTTCAGATAGCTCGAGCATCTGAGCTGGCTACCCGTACGGGTGATGCTACGAGACTTCGGATCATCGAAGAACTTGCCGATAATGCCCTTCAACTGCTTGATAGCTATCTGCTTAGCACACGACTCACTGCTGCCGGAGATGCATTGGTTCTTGAACCCGTCTCGCTCGCGGCAACACTTGACGATATCGCACATAAAATGGAAAAACTTGCGCGTGCCAACAGATGCGATCTTGAACTTCATATAGCAGGTAAGTATGGTCCGATCATGGCACACCCGGCAGGCCTTCAGGCTGCACTCTTAAATCTCGGTAAAGTATTTATAGATGTCCAGACAGAACGTAATCATGGCAAGAGACCTGTTATTACCCTTGCTGCCCATCGTACCAGCAAGGGTATCGTAGCGGGGATGTTCTCTGATATTGAAGGGCTTAATATTGATATGTTCAAACGTGCCCGCAGTATGTATGGGACAGCCAGACAACCCTTGGCTCAACTCACCGCACAGAACGGAGCTGGTGTATTTGTCGCTGATTCATTACTCATTTCGATGTCATCTGGATTGAGAGTGGCACGACACAATAAATTAACCGGACTTGCAGCTACATTTGCTCCAAGTCAACAATTATCGTTGGTGTAGATTAGTGGCTACCATATTACTTCTTGAACCGGATAAATCGTTAGCTTCTTCGTATGCAAAGGTACTCGAGCATGAGGGCTTCTCCGTGGTGCATTGTGTCGAAATTCATGATGCCATTCAAAAATTAGACGCGCAGCCTATCGACCTTATCGTCCTTGAACTTCAAATTGCACTTCATAATGGACTGGAATTTTTATATGAGATGAGATCGTATAGCGAATGGCAAAAAATTCCAGTAGTTCTTCACACAAGCGTGCCACAGCGCGCGCTCGATCAAGGTGACGTGCTTAAGAAAGAACTAAATGTTCATGTTCATCTATATAAGCCCACGACGTCGCTCGCAAAACTCGTCGAGACTGTAAATTCATGTCTGTTGGCGCAAAATATATGAAACAGCAGGCAACAGAAGCTATTATTCTCGCTAGAACTTCTTATGGAGAAGCGGATAGGATACTCACCGTTTTGTCGCCGAATCAGGGCAAGCTACGGTTACTCGCTAAGGGAGTCCGCAAAATTAAAAGCAGATTAGCCGGTGGCATTGAATTATTTAGTATTAATGAAATTGCATATATTGTCGGCAAGGGAGATCTGCACACACTTATATCGGCGCGTGTTCGGATAAACTACGGCTTAATCGTCAAGGATATTGATCGCACAATGTACGCGTATGATATTTTGAAGATGTTTAATCGAATTACTGAGGATTCTCCAGAACCTGAATATTTCGAAATGCTTAGTACACTATTGCACTCACTCAATGACATTTCTATTCCACTCGATTTTGTCAGACTTTGGACAAATATGCAGCTACTTAAAATCGGCGGCCATGTACCTAATATGCAGACCGATACCAATGGAAAACCTCTCGCGATTGAGTCGCATTACACGCTCAGTTTTGAAGAAATGACGTTTGCCCAACATAGTTCTGGGCCATTTGATGCGCGGCATATAAAAGTACTACGTTTGGCAGTATCCTTAGAATCGCCTAAAAAACTTGTTCAGATTCAAGGAGCTGAAGAGCTAATTTTGCCGCTTACACAGCTCAGTAAAACGATGCTTCAGGAACATGCCATAATATCGTAAGAAGGCCTGTTCTTACGAAGTCCTACTCAATCTGTTATACTGCGTGGCATGAATGATGTAAAACTAGAAGATATTGTCAGCCTTTGCAAACGCCGTGGATTTGTGTACCAAGGTTCTGCTATCTATGGTGGTGAAGCAGGACTATACGATTTTGGGCCATATGGCGTCGAACTCTTGAACAATATAAAAGCAGCTTGGTGGAAAGCAAACGTACGTGATAGAGATGATTTTGTTGGTATTGATTCTGCGATATTTAAACACCCAACAGTTTGGGATGCCTCCGGGCATGCGACTGGTTTCTCTGACCCGTTAGCAGAATGTAAAGTTTGCCATACTCGGATTCGTGTCGACAAAGAACTCGAGGCAATAGGTGTTACTGCTGACGAAAAAATGAGCGAAGCAGAAATAAATTCTCTCTTTGATGAGAATAGAAGCAATATAAAATGCCCTAAATGTGGTTCTAAAGATTTTACTGAATCAAAGGCATTTAACCTTCTTGTAAAATCTAATCTAGGCGATTTTACAGGGGATAATGACCGCCCCGTATATTTACCCGGTGAAGCATGCCAAGGAATTTACCTAAATTTTAAAAATGTAATTGATACTACGCCGATGAAAATCCCATTTGGTATAGCTCAAATAGGTAAGGCTTTTCGGAATGAAATTAGCCCTCGAAATTTCTTGTTCCGTACAAGAGAAATGGAACAAGCCGATACACAATTTTTTGTTAAGCCTAATGAAAATAAAGCAGCATACGAGCAGGCAAAGAATAATCGTTGGCAGTGGTATCTAGATATTGGGATCAATGAAAAGAACTTGCGTTGGAAGCAACATGAAAATCTCGTTTTTTATGCAGCCGATGCATGGGACATTGAATACAATTTCCCATCTCTTGGGTTCGATGAGCTTGAAGGTCTTCATGATCGTACAGACTATGATTTAACGCAGCATATGAAATTTTCTGGCGTAGACTTAAACTATCAAGATCCTATTACTCACGATAAATATATTCCTTGGATTATTGAAACCTCAGTTGGTCTGGGAAGAATGTTCTTGGCTGTCGTATGCGATGCATATACAATTGAAAAACTTGAAAGCGGTGAAAGCCGAACAGTACTCAGATTACATCCCGATCTAGCACCGATCAAAATGGCGGTGTCGCCGCTCCTAAAGAACAAACCAGAGCTCATTGAAAAAGCGCAAGAAGTCTACAATGCAATGAAGAAGAAATATGGCGCAGTCATGTGGGACGATAACGGAAATATCGGTAAACGATATCGCCGACAAGACGAGATTGGTACGCCAAAGTGCGTTGTAATTGATTTCCAAACCCTTGAAGACAATACCGTTACGGTTCGTGACCGCGATACAACAGAGCAAACTCGGGTCACAATCGTTGATCTGTAAAAAGCAAAAATAGAAAATTATAGAATGCCGCGACGAGGTAACGCTTTAAAAGCAGACTACTTACTCGTAATACAAAAATCATAAACCATAATCCTGATAAAATGTAATAATCATGAAAATACCAAAATATGGTAGGGATATTACATTCCTGCTCATAGAATCTACTACCACGAGCTTCATACTATTTATGCCCGTGGCTTATTTGCTATTCCGCGATATTGGCTTAAGCCAATTCCAGATTGGCCTAACTCAGTTTGCGTTTGCTGTAACACTGCTATTTCTAGAAGTGCCGACGGGGTATTTCGCCGATAGAGTTAGTAGAAAAATTAGTAATGCAGGCGGTGACATATTTTTGGCACTTGCAGTTCTGATTTACTTTTTTGCAGCAAATTTTTGGCACGTTGTAGCTGCAGAAATATTGTTTGGAATAGGCCTAAGCCTCAGTAATGGCGCTGATAGCGCGTTACTGCGGGCACATTGTATTGAGAAAAAACTTTCCTACCAAAAAATAGCATCACGTCTTCAGAGTTTTGGTTTTGTAGCGAGTGGAGTAGGCGCAATAGTGGGAGCGTATATTGGTGCACATAATATCCGCTGGCCGTTTCTACTTCAGGCTGTCGTATTTTTAGTAGCGGCACTGTTTGCGTTTCGGATTCGAAATCTTGGTGAACATCGAAAGACCACACTTCATCCAGTAAAAGATGCCTATAGGATTGCAAAATACTGTCTGCATGGGCATCCGAAACTGGCCTGGAGGATGTTACTTGGTGCATGTCTGATGGGTTCCACCATGATGATGGTTTGGTTCATGTCGCCTTCGTTTATTCGAGCTGGTATTGATATCAAATACCATGGCTTGCTATTTGCTGCTGTTTCGATCATCGCAATTTTCGGAAGTGAGGCAGTAGTATTTAATGCAAAATTGAAACATACCACACCGTTCTTGATAGCTGCATCAGCCTATATATTGCTTGGATGGAAAATATCGCTCTATACGATTTTCTTCTTTCTGCTTACTAGCTTTGCACGTGGCGTTAATACAGCCAGGACGAAACCATTTATTCAAGAAATTACACCTGACGATATACAGGCAACCGCTATCTCTGTGTATGGCATGCTGTATCGTCTTGCTAGTAGTTGCTTAGTTTTGCTAGTGAATTTTGTCGGAAATAATAACATTCAACACGGTCTCATGCTCTCTGGAATTATATGTGTGGCAATGTGGGCTATCTTCGCATCCAAACAAAGAAGTTTTGAATAGTCGCATTCGATACGTACTGCTCATGGTACTATTGAATGTATAGAATAAACGAGAATTAAAATATGAAGGCATCAGCCA
The DNA here is from genome assembly GCA_964494545.1 of uncultured Candidatus Saccharibacteria bacterium. Classification (GTDB taxonomy): domain Bacteria; phylum Patescibacteriota; class Saccharimonadia; order Saccharimonadales; family AWTP1-31; genus JAPLYT01. Next base: position 15,571 of record CAZBRN010000007.1, read on the forward strand.
GTACGCTTATAAAATTATCAGTACAAGATACCTTCGCTGTATTTTCGGATATACCTAATCGAAAGAAATACCTTCCAACAATAACTGAACTTAAAGTGAAATCACTGCTTGCAGAAGGCAAGGGGGTCGCCTGGCATGAGGAACGTACTGAGGATGGAGTTGTTCGAAAAGGTACTATAGAAATTACTGGGTACAATAAGCCTCGAGCATTGACGTTTACGACTCATTCCAAAGGTCTGGTTTTTAAAACCCGCTATAATTTCCAATTTGCAGGATTAAATGCAACAAAAGTAGTAGTTAGTATCGGCGGTAGACCTGGTGGTATACTGAGCCGATTTATGGATACGTTTTTGTCGCGTAACAGTATCTATATGGGAGAACAACTTCAAAAAGAACTTGATCACTTCAAAGATGCGATAGAGAGTAGAGAGAATCAATAGATGATAGTCTATTACACCGACGGAAGTTGTAGCCCTAATCCAGGGCCGGGTGGTTTTTCGGTAATCAAACATATGAAGCCAGCTATATTGGGTAAAGAAAAAGACTCGACAAATATTCGAATGGAAGGCAAAGCGATTATTGCAGCACTTCAGGACGCAAACGGAGAGCCATGCCAGATCCATACCGATAGTGAATTTTGGATTAATGTAATAACAAAGTGGTCGCTCGCATGGGAAGCAAATGGTTGGAAGAAAAAGGGTGGCGTAATTAAAAACTTGGATATTGTCCAAGAAGTCTGCCCACTCTATAGAATTTCGAGCGCTGAGCTTATTTGGGTCCGCGGACATAATAATGATCCCGGTAATGAGCTTGCCGATGAATGGGCTAATAAAGCACGAGCCGGAGAGAGTATTTAGATTGAAAAACATCACAACAATTGTTTGGGATCTTGACGGGACAATTATTGATTCATTGGGTGTTTTTATAGATATCATTACTGATACTTTTCCTGAGTATGGGATCGAAATCCCATCGACTGAGTTTGTTTCAGCGCATTTTCATGGATCACTTGAGGAAACGATATCATCCGTTATTGGCGTCCCGATCGAAGACCCTATTATTGGTAAAATTATTACGTCGTTTCTTGGCCATCAACAAAAATATTACGAAGAAGTCGATAGTAATATCTTTGATGATGCAATGGCTGTCATTACTAAGGCGCACAACGCTGGGATACGACAGATTATTGTCACAAATCGAGCTCACGATGATCGAGGTAATGCCAGTCCTGTCAGTATAGTGGCAAACACGCGTCTCAATGGTCTCATCGAACAGGTGATTGCCGGTGACTCGACTGAACATCGAAAACCCAAGATCGAAGTTTTTAGTGGAAAACCTCCGGATGCTGATACGACACTTGTAATTGGTGATCAATTTGTTGATGTGCAGTTTGCAGGCGCAATCGGCGCACGCTGTATTTGGATAGATCGGCATAACAGTCACAAGCACCATGGCCATAAACTCGATGCTTCATGGGAAGACTACACAACAATTGTCACATCACTAGATAGCGTAGAATTTAACTGAAAATTTTACACCATTTATTCATGCACTAATGCGCTAGAATACCTTAATGTCAGCGATTAACTGCTGCTTATACTGAACCTAAAAATGGAGTAATTATGGATGAAGAAGCAGTTTCTGCTATAGCCGATCAAGAACCAAATACTGAACGCACCGATGTTTTTCTGTGGGCTAATAATTTAGTACCAATTAAAGAAGAGCTCGATATTGACCTGTTTCTTTTTAACAAAAATTACGTTGTGTACCGCACAAAAGTGAGTAAAGATTTGGTTCGATCTTTCCAACCATTACTCATAGATGGGCTTCTCGAATATGTCTTGCAAGGCGCAGCCGAGGGTCTGCAAGTAAGGGATTTTGAAGACGGTGAAGCCGAAGACAATGTCTTGCAGCGAACGAAACTTGCTAATGTGCAGAAAGCTCAGGAGCTTTTAAACTGGGTTAAGACCCAAGAAAGTGTCATCGAAAATTTTGTCGAAGAAGAACACGATTTAAAACGAGTTAAGGGAGTGCTCGCTCGCTGCCGTCATAAAGATATTCCGTATCCGTTTTATATAATCAAATTACTACCGGGTAGTATGGTCATGAAAGGTGCAACTTCCTGGATGCTTCGTGATGGTAAATTTGTGCCATTTGATGCTGAAGGAAGTATGCGAATGCCAGGAGACAATCAACTGCTTGTATTAGATCAAGATATCTATGCTTTCAGCCAGACAAGGCTTGAACAGTTGTTTGGCTATAATGCTAAGAAGTACGGAATTGCACTAAAGAAAATGCAAGAGATTCAGGCTAACTTCACCTTTAATTTCGACATTGGATTAAGCTGGGAAAACCTCGTACAGGGACAGAAGAGCTTAGTAAATAAGCTCCAGAAAATTGACGCTTCGGCTATCAAGCAATCTGATCTCATGGATCATGCTGAAGAACTGGGCATTAACCTAATGACTGATAACGATGGCGCTATCATCATCATGGATGTGAAAGATCTGACAAAATTTATTAATTTACTAAATGACGATTATATTGAGTCTCCGCTCACGGGCCGACGCTATGAGATTAAGAGCAAGAAGCCACTCCGAGTGACAGAAGGTGCGAGCGAAGATATGGCGTTCGGAACACCCGAATAATCTGCTATTATTACTGTAAATGGTAAAAAATAATAAACCTGGTAATTACGCGTTCATCGATAATCAGAACTTAAATCTTGGTGTTCAGAAAATGGGCTGGAAGATGGATTGGCGCAAGTTTCGTTCATTCCTTGCCGATAAATATGGTGTCGAAAAAGCCTATATGTTCATAGGTCATATGCCAGAGCATGAAGAAATGTATCTAAAAATGCATGAATTAGGCTACCTTGTAGTACTTAAACCAACCTTTGACATGACGCGCGTTCATAAGCCGGAAGCGGCGCAAAAACAGACTGAGGAACCGAAGGCGGAAGAAAAAAAGCCGGTGAAGGGCAATGTAGATGCCGAGCTTGTACTTTGGGCTGTCAAAGAAATGAAAAATTATAATAAAGCCGTCATTGTGAGTGGTGATGGTGATTTCTATAGCCTAGTCGAATACCTTGCGGGCGAGAATAAACTCGAAAATCTCTTAACGCCAAATGGACATTATTCCAATCTGTACAATGCCTACGAGCGATATATTGATCGGATAGATAAGCAACGCGCAACACTCGCTTACAAGGTAAACGGTCGAGCATCAAAACCTCGAAAATCTGTCCAGGAGTCATAACCATATACGGCATATCGGCTATAGACTAAAACCTATAAATACATTATAATAATGTGCTTATAAAGATACCCGAAACTAATAGTTCTATGAAGTTCATCGCCAACGCACTAGCATCTGGCTACAAGCCAGATCAAGTAGACGACCTAGTCGATCAGATTGAGCTAGTTGCAAGCAGTGGAACTACGTATGTATCTCCAGCAACGGTTGTTCAAAGCGCCAACTTTGCATTCAATGGCGATACGGTTCAGTCTGTTTAAATATCTAATCTAAACTTTCGCATAGCGTATAATAGGGTTAATGACGAAAAAGATATTTCCGGATGGTTTTTTTTGGGGAGCGAGCACAGCGAGTCACCAGGTTGAAGGTGGAACTGTTAACCAATGGAGCGAATGGGAACTTGCAAATGCATCCGAACTTGCACGCACCGCGAAGCAAAGACTATCGGCCACCACTCCTGACTGGTCAAAAGTAAAAGATCAGGCGAATAACCCCGCAAACTATGTATCAGGCAAGGGGATAGACCATTACAAGCGTTTTGAAGAAGATTTTGATATTGCCCGAAAATTGCAACTTAATGCATTTCGCTTTGGTATCGAATGGTCGCGAGTTGAGCCTACGCAAGGCGAGTGGAATGAAGATGCAATCGCTCACTACCATACCTATATTGCAGAATTAAAAAAACGAGGAATTGAGCCATTTTTGAATTTATGGCACTGGACAATGCCTACGTGGTTTACCGATATGGGAGGACTCGAAAAGCGTAAAAATCTGGTTCACTGGTGCAGATTTGTCCAGAAAATAGCAGATGAGTTTGGCTCAGAACTTAAATATGTGATCACCATTAATGAACCAAATGTATATGCGGTGTTTGGATATGTTACCGGCGAATGGGTGCCTCAAAAAAAGAGTTTTTATACCTTCATGAAAGTGTACATGAACTTGGTCTATGCTCATCGCCAAGCTTATAAAATATTCAAAAAAACCAAACCTAGTATTCAGATTGGAATTGCTGCGCAACTTGCTAATATTCAAGCAAAACGCCCCCACAATGTAGTCGATGAATTCGCAACTGCTTGGATGCGATTTGCTTGGAATTGGTGGTTTATCAACCGCATACGACGGCAACAGGATTTTATCGGTTTCAATTATTATTTCACCGACTATTACAAAGGGTTCAAACCACAAAATCCAGCTGCTCCACTAAGCGATCTCGGCTGGTACATGGAGCCGGAGGGGCTGTACCCGCTTTTAGTGCGAGTATGGGCACACTACAAGACGTCAATAATCATAACTGAGAACGGTGTTGCTGACAGCACCGATCAATACCGACAGTGGTGGATCGAAGAAACTATTGTAGCAATGGAGCGGGCAATGAGCGAAGGAGTAGACGTGAGAGGTTATTTCCATTGGAGTCTGCTTGATAACTTTGAATGGAAATTTGGCTGGTGGCCTAAATTTGGGCTTGTAAACGTAGACCGCGAACATGGCATGAAACGAACAATTCGCCCAAGTGCTATTTGGTACGCCAAGAAAATTAAGTCTCTCAAGAGGGGTGACCTACCTACGCGAGAGCTCTAGGCGTCGTAACCTATACTTGACAAAACAGCTAATGCTTGCTATAGTGTAATCATGAAAAACAACAAGTTCCCCGGTAAAATTGAAAGACACGTAACTCCTCGTCAGCGAAGACATCGTATCGGTGCTACTGCGGTAGGTCTTGGACTTACTACAGGGCTGATTGGTTTTGGCGTTGGAACAGCCGTCGGGGCACATGGAATGGTGCCAGAGGCGGTTGGAACCTGCGTTGGCCCAGTCACTCCTGCCGAAATCGAAGGCGGTATTGGCGGCCTTCAAGATACACTTGGAACAGATAAAATTGATATTACATCTAAAACAGGGGCTTCAGCTAATGCAGAAGTTGCAAAACGTCTAAGAGGAGTAGTACGCATGGCTACAACCGGTATAGAAGACACTTTCGTCCCAACTTTAGTAAATGGTGATACTTTTGAAGCAAGTGGGGTTACACAAGGAACCTGTGACGTTCAGCCTGAAGCTCAGTTCATACTAGGACCTGTTAGTGGCGGCAAAGATACCTAATACCTAGCCTTGCAAGTACCAAACGCAATAGTGTTACATAAAAAGACTTATCCACCATATAGCTTGTGGATAAGTCTTTTTTAGTTCACCTGTGGATAACTGTTGTACAAACGGGTCATTTTGTATCGAAAGTACTTGCAGTGGGTAACTGTGGGTAGTATGCTCAATTCAGTGGGTAATCGTGGGTAGGCAAAAAGCCTATACATCGACAAACCGCGGCACATAAAACAAAAAAACCAGTTACATCGTAGAAAGGGACAATGGCTACAGTCGACTATTTCGAACGCAAACTCGACGACAAGCGCAGGTTAACTATACCTGTGGAGATTCGTAATGAGTTTGAATCGGGAGTAGTAGTGACTCGTGGCTTTGGAAACTACCTACACGTGTACCCGAAATCTGTTTGGGATGAACAGGTAGAACCGCTGCTTCAGGGAAATATCCTTGATGAAACCACTGCGGATCTAAACGTGAAGTTCCGAATGGGCAAGTGCGAAAGTCCTCTGGATCAAAAACAGGGAAGAATTACACTTGAATCGGCGCTCATCGACTACGCCGGCATAGACCGAGCAGTCACCGCAGTCCGTGCGGGGCGATACTGGCGAATTATGGCTGCGTAACCACCAAAAGGGCACCGTTCTTTAACAATTAACAGATATCAGCAACAAACGAATACGACACAATAATTTTTGAATTATCGAGGTTAGCTATTCGGCAGTCAACAAGTGGATAGAAGGCACCACTTAAAAAACCTTTGCACTTTACTCAAAAAAACACCTCCCAAAACTCCACCTCACACATAAGTCTCTCAAAGTGGCTAAAAATCAAAGGAGCGTTATATAGGGAAACCTACACATAACATTAGCTCCCTTAGAACTTCTAGCCATTGACAACAAAAACAAAAACTACCAAAAAAACAAAAATGTTGACTGCTGATTAGGTGATCTTGGAAAAAACCTGTTACAATATGTGTAACGGAAAAAAACAAAAACACCAAAATGACAAAAACAAAAAGCCAAACAGAACATACGCCCGTATTACTGAGTCAAGTGCTTCAGTATCTCGACCCGAAACCCAAGGAATCATACTTGGACGTAACGGCGGGGTACGGTGGACATGCCAGTGCAATACAGTCACGTACTAATGGATGGCCGATGGTACTCGTTGACCGAGATAGTAATTCTATCGAATACCTATCTTCGCGATTCGAAGGACAGCACGTAGAAATCATTCATGATGATTTTTTATCAGCCAGCAAAACCCTGGCCGAGAATAATCGAAAGTTTGATATGATCTTGGCTGATCTTGGAGTATCATCACCGCACCTTAATATTGCAAGCAGGGGATTCGCCATCAAACAAGATGGACCTCTCGATATGCGGATGGATCAATCGCAAACGCTTACGGCGGAAAAAATAGTTAATACCTATAGCGAAGCAGATCTTGTCCGGATATTACGTGAATATGGGGAAGAGCCAAGAGCTTTTCGGATTGCTCGAGCTATCATAGCTGCTCGACCGATAAGAACCACTCACGAACTTGCGACAGTTGTCGCCCAACAATTCAGGGGATACCATAAAGTTCATCCTGCGACACGAACCTTCCAGGGAATTCGGATCGCAGTAAATGATGAGCTTGGACAAATTGAACGTGTCATACCAATTCTTCTATCACTTCTGAAACCAGGAGGTAGGCTAGGGATTATTAGCTTCCACAGCCTAGAGGATAGAATTGTTAAAAAAGCATTCGCCGACAGATCGGGGAGTGTGTATGATTCAGAACTCACTGTCCTTACCAAACGCCCAAGTGTGGCCGACAAAAATGAAATCGTTTCTAATCCGCGTGCTCGTAGTGCAAAATTACGGGTCGCAGTGAAAAAATAAAAAACAAAAGAGAGGGGATACGCATGCCTATTCAGGTCAAAAGCTCATCCCGAGCCTACAAAGTACGAGTAAAAGTACTTTAAACACTCATCCAAGTAAGTAACCTAGCAATTAGCGTGGCTTACGGCTAGGTTACTGCTTGGGCCAAAAATAAAAACACAAAACGTAAAACAAAAAGAAAAATTTATGACTTATTCAAGCTCACTAGCTGTAAATCGGCAGAAATTTGCCGGTCGAAACCAAAATACAACTTCATTTCGATCCAACGAGCGTACTCTCGGTCCGATCAGTAACTCTATTATTCTTATTGTCTTAGCATGCGTCCTAGGCTTGCTCTATCTGACACAAGTTACGAAAACGAATGCTTACGGCTACAAAATTAATTCATTATCGACTCAAGCTACAGAATTACGCCAGGAACATGATGAACTTGAAGTTGCTTCGGCACGACTGCAAGCGTTAGACCGCGTAAAAAATAGTGCTGTTGCAAAGAATCTCGTTACAGTGGCACCATCGGCAACACTTACAAACTAATCGCTTCAAATCGCCCGAGGAATAACTAGAAGTAGATTCTCTGATGGTATACTAGCGTAAGCATATATGACTCCAAATAATTCTGGCAAAAACGTCACAACGAACCCTATATTGCGCATACAAGTTTGGTATGTGCTACTTATATTGGTAGTTATTATCTTTGGAATACGATTATTTTACCTTCAAATTATCCAGCATGAGTATTATTCAAAAGCTGCTCGAGCAGGGCAACTTAAACAATATCAAATACCTGCAGAACGGGGAGTGATCGAAGCATACGATGGCACAAGTATCGTCCCATTAGTACTTAATGAAAAACGATATACCTTGTTTGCAGACCCTAAATATATAAAGAATCCTGGTAAAGTGGCTGATGATATTGCCAGAATTATCGGAGGTAATGCGGCGTCATACGAAGCAAAGATGAAACTCGATACTCGCTATTCAATCCTGGCCAAAAAACTTGAAAAGAAACAAAAAGAAGCCCTTGATACGCTTGATGCAAAGGGAATCGGTACCCGCGAAGAACCGACACGCATATACCCTCAAGGTGATCTTGCCGCCCAATTGCTAGGCTTCGTCGATAACGAAGGGGTAGGAAAATATGGCCTCGAGCAGGCGCTCAATAAACAGCTTCAAGGGCAGCCTGGGCAGCTCCGGGCAATAACAGATGCACAAGGAGTCCCACTTGTTGCAAATAAAGATAACATTGTTCAATCACCGAAAAGCGGTGACCGAATTAGGCTTACTGTAGATCTTGCGATGCAACGACAAGTCGAAGATTTGTTGAAATCTGGCTTGGACGCTGCCAAATCAAAATCTGGTAGTGCAATTGTGCTTGACCCCAAAACGGGAGCGGTGAAGGCAATGGCAAATTATCCGACATATAATCCTAGTGAATTTTACAAAGTTGAAGATGGCAATACCTTTAACAATGCCAGTGTTAGTGCGCCACTTGAAGTTGGATCTATTATGAAACCTTTGACGGCAGCAGCTGCGCTTGATCAAGGCGTTGTTAGTACCAACACGACGTATTTTGACCCGAGCAGGTATAAGATCGGCGATGCTACTGTAACTAATATTGAAGAAGACGGCGGAGCAGGGACCAGGAGCGTTGCAGATATCCTAGAGCTATCATTAAATACAGGGGCTACTTGGCTCTTGATGCAGATGGGTGGCGGTGAAGTGAATCAGAAAGGTCGAGAAGCTTGGTACGACTATATGACAAATCATTATAGGTTCGGAAAACCAACGGGCATAGAGCAGGGATATGAATCCGAAGGCACCATCCCAGACCCTGTTAAAGGGTTTGGTTTAAATATTCAGTACGCAAATACGGCTTTTGGACAGGGAATGACCGCGACGCCACTCCAAATGGCTTCTGCTTTGAGTGCAGTGATTAACGGCGGTACATATATTAAGCCTCATCTCGTCGATAGAACAACGGCTAGTGATGGAAAAGTTACCGTGAAGAAGCCAGAAGTTGTTAATAATGCCGTGGTAAGCAAAACAGTTAGTGACCAGATGATTACTCTCATGGAAGGTGTGGTTAATAAGAACTATGCATTGTATGGCCTCGATAAACCGAGCGGTGCTTATAGCATTGGCGGTAAAACGGGAACTGCTGAAATAACCAAGCCTGGAGGCGGGTATTATGAAGATAAATTCAATGGTACATTCATGGGATTTGTTGGCGGCGATAGTCCGGAATATGTCATAATCGTTCGAGTCAACGAACCTGGGATCAAAGGCTACGCAGGAGCAAAAGCTGCTGCCCCAATTTTTAGCTCTATTACTAAAATGTTGATTTCAAGTTTTAATGTAACACCGAGAAATTGAGCATAAAATGCTTTCGAGGTGTGCGGTAGTCAAGTATACTAATAGAAACATAAAGGAACAAAATGTCTGATACATT
>CAZBRN010000008.1:0-22068 GCA_964494545.1 uncultured Candidatus Saccharibacteria bacterium
TCTTCATCCATGAAATTGATGCTGTTGGTCGTAAGCGTGGTAGCGGTATGGGTGGCGGTCATGATGAACGTGAACAAACACTCAACCAAATTCTTGTCGAGATGGATGGATTTGAGCAGGGAACAAACGTTATCGTGTTGGCTGCAACGAACCGTTCAGACGTACTCGACTCTGCCCTCCTTCGACCAGGACGTTTCGACCGTCGCGTCAATATTGACCTTCCTGATCGTAAAGACCGCGAAGCGATTCTTAAGATTCATTTCAAAAAGAAGCCACTCGCCAAAGGTGTTGACCTTGACGCCCTGGCTGCTAAATCAGCTGGATCATCTGGTGCGGACCTCGCCAATATTGCTAACGAATCTGCCATCATTGCAGCCCGAAATAGTCGTAAAGAAATTACGTCTGGTGATGTAACATCAGCCTTTGAAAAAGTTGCCATTGGTCCTGAGCGCAAAACAAAGGTAATGAGCGAACACGACAAAGAAATGACAGCCTTCCATGAAGCTGGTCACGCCATTGTCGGTCATGTTCTTCCCCATAGTGACATGGTTCACAAGGTTACTATCATCCCTCGTGGCGGAACGGGCGGTGTAACATGGTTTATCCCACCAGAAGACAAGAGCTATCACTCGATTGTTGAGTACAAGGACATTCTTGCCCGCATGCTTGGCGGCCGTATTGCCGAAGAAGTTGTGTATGGTCGCGACCACGTAACAACCGGTGCTGGGTCTGATCTTCAGAAGGCAGCCGAGTTGGCTCGCGATATGATCATCAACCAGGGAATGGGTAAAAAGCTTCAAGACCAGGTGTTCCATATCGACGAAGGTATGATGATGGAACGTATGATGCATGAAAAACAATATTCGGACGAGACAGCTAAGATCATTGATGATGAAGTCGAAGCGTTGATTACTGAAGCAGCGACCCGTGCTCGGACGGTCATCAAAGCCAACCGAAAATCACTCGACGCACTCAAAGATTTACTGATCGAAAAAGAAACAGTCGAAGCCGAAGAAGTTCTCAAAGTCCTCAAAGACTCAACGCTCCCAACTTCGGTATAAAAGCAGATAATTTTGTAAATATTCTACTGGCTAGTCTGCCCGTCTCTGACTATACTAGTAGGCAGTATGAAACGAATTTTACGGCGCACCAATAAGCGTATTTCAGTCGGTGGCGCAGCTCTATTGCTTGTGGTGACGTCGCTCGTTGGTCAGATTTTAGGCATTCTTCGAGTGAAGCTCGTTAATGGTAACTTCAGCGCCCTTGGTCCTGGCAGTACCGATGCCTTTTTTGCTGCATCCAAAATCCCCGATTTCTTTTTCTTTACCATAGCAGCTGGTGCGCTCGGCGTGGCATTTATGCCGATTTTAGCCGACCACGTCCATAACCATGATAAGAAGGGTGTTTGGGAATTGTCATCCAGTCTCCTTAATTTCTTGGCTATTATCATGTTCTTTGTTGGGTTGATAATCTTTATCTTTGCAGAACCGCTGATTCACCATGTAGTAGCTCCGAAACTAGAACCGCAACAGCTACACAACGCCGTGCTCATTATGAGGTTCATAGCATTCAACCCTATGCTGTTTACTATTTCGGGAATCCTGACTTCGGTGCAGCAAACATTTGGCCGATTCTTTTTCTATGCCATCGCTCCACTCATTTACAATATTTCGATTATTGTAAGCATCTTTATTTTTCGAGGAAACCTAGGACTTGTCGGTCTTGGTCTTGGAGCACTTATCGGTGCCTTGCTGCAGCTAGGCGTTGCGTTTATTGGAAGTGGCGGCCTCAATTTCAAATACCATATGAAGATAGATTTTTCTGCTCCTGATTTTCGCAAGATCCTTCGGCAACTTCCTCCACGGTCAATCGATCAAGGGATAATGTCTATCAACAGCATCGTAGACACCAACTTTGCTCGTCGGCTTGGGACAGGGAACATAAGTTTTTATGAAAATGCGTATACTCTCCATACCGCTCCAACGCTGCTTATTGGGACAGCCATCAGCTCAGCAGTGTTCCCGCGGTTTAACGAAAGTGTTGCAAAAGGTAATATGGAAGAATTTCGATCTGAATTCTTGCAGGTACTCAGAATTATTATTTGGATCGCGACACCAGTAATTGTCATCTGTTTCTTTGGACGTGGGTATCTGGCGCGCATGATCTTTAGTCGAAATTCTCCTGAGATAGCAGCTATTTTTGGATTTCTAACGGGTGCAATTTTCTTTCGAACAATTTATACCATCGTGTCGCGTTACTTTTACGCCCAAAAAGACACCTGGACTCCGCTCATCGACTCACTCTTTGCAATTGGTCTCAATATCTTTCTCGTCTCACTGTTAGCGCGCCCATCAAGCTATGGCATAACGGGCATCGCTTTAGCTGAATCGATTGTTGCTGGTTGTCAGTTGTTTATCTTAACCACCATTATGTTATTCCGTGATCCGAAATTGTTTAACCTCAAATTCTTTGGAGGTTTGGGCCGGATATTCTCAATCACCGGTTTTAGTGTGATGGCGGCATTTATCATGGTTACCATTTTCCCGTTAGGTATCAACGACACTGGTTTTATAACATTAGGATTTAAACTGGCTCTAGTTTCGACAGTGACATTTGCAGTTCATCTTATTTTGTCATCGCTCTTTGGCTTAGAAGAGGCTGTGCCGATCGTTCGCAAACTCGTATCCATCCGGGATGCGTTACTGCGACCTGTCAAAATAGACATCTAAGCGTCACTATCGGTTTGCCCCCACCTCTGTTATAATAGGCATATGCAATCTAAAATTAGAAATTTCTGTATTATCGCGCACATCGATCATGGTAAGAGTACGCTTGCCGATCGTCTGCTTGAGTTGACTGGCACTGTTCAAAAACGTGATATGAAATCACAAATGCTAGACAAGATGGATTTGGAGCGAGAGCGGGGAATCACCATTAAGCTAGCTCCAGTCCGAATGCGTTATCAGGAGTACGAACTCAATCTTATCGATACTCCTGGCCACGTCGATTTTAGCTATGAAGTGTCCCGAAGTCTTGAAGCTTGCGAAGGAGCAATCCTGGTTGTAGACGCCAGTCAGGGCATCCAAGCTCAGACGTTAGCAAATGTGTATCTTGCCATGGCGGCCGACCTGGTGATCATCCCTGTTCTAAATAAGATAGACTTGCCCGCAGCTGATGTTGAACGAGTAAGTGCCGAAGTGATCGCTCTACTTGGCTGTGCCAAAGAAGACATTCTTCATATTAGCGCCAAGACGGGGCTTGGTGTTGAGGCCGTTCTCGACAAAATTGTTGCCGAAGTACCAGCTCCAACCGGCGGCGACGAATCTGCAACTCGCGCACTTATCTTTGATAGTTATTACGATGATTACCGCGGAGTTGTTCTGTATGTTAGGATTGTCGACGGTGAAATCAAAAAGGGAAGTGATATTCGGATGATGGCAACCAGTGCCCACGGCCTTGCCTTAGAAGTCGGCTCCCTAGCCCCCGCCCTTTCTCCAGCGCCGGTGCTTAGTACGGGAGAAATTGGCTATATCGTAACCAATCTTCGAAGTACACGGGAAGCAAAAGTGGGTGACACGGTGACGTTAACGAACGCGCCGGCTGTCTCAGCGCTTCCTGGCTATAAAGACGTCAAACCGTTTGTCTATGCCGGATTCTTCCCGGACAGTAACGAAAACTACCAGCTCCTCAAAGACGCCATCGAAAAACTGAGTCTCAGTGATTCTGCTCTGCAATATACGCCCGAGAATTCTTCAGTTCTTGGCTTTGGTGTTCGCATTGGTTTCTTGGGATTACTCCATATGGATATTGTCCGAGAGCGATTAGAGCGCGAGTATGATCTTGATCTTGTAATCACTAATCCTTCCACCGATTACCAGCTAACACTTGTTAAGGGCGAAGATGTGACAATCCGAAGTGCGAGCGAACTTCCCGATCCGTCTAAAATACTTGAAATCCGTGAACCGTGGATTAAGGGCGAAGTAGTCGTGCCGAAAGATTACGTTGGTGCAGTAATCCAGCTGATATCAGGCAAGAGAGGTATCCAAAAGAACCTTAGCTATGTCGATGCTCAGCTTGCTCTCGTTTCATTCGAAGCTCCGCTTGCAAACTTGCTAACAGATTTTTACGATCAACTGAAGAGCGTCACTAGTGGTTACGGAAGTTTCAACTACGAGCTCGATGATTACCGTGCTGAAGACTTGGTAAAAGTAGATTTCTACGTGGCTGGTGAGCCAGTAGAGGCATTAAGTGTTATGGTCCATAGAAGCGAGTCACAACGATTAGGGCGAGAAGTTGTCGATAAACTTAAAGAAGTTATACCACGCCAAAACTTCCAGGTTGCGCTGCAGGCTGGAATTGGCGGTAAATTTATCGCTAGGGCAGACCTTAGTGCCTATCGCAAAGACGTCACTACTGGTCTATATGGTGGAGATGTAAGTCGAAAGAAAAAAGTCTTGGCCAAGCAGGCAAAAGGTAAAAAGCGGATGAAGCGATTTGGAAAAGTTGACATCCCCGCAGAAGCTTTCACTGTCATGCTCAAACGCGACTAATCCTAGAGGTTTCTCCTCTAACAGATGAGAAAAATGTGAAATACGTACATTGTGCTCTGGCGCTCATGGTCTATGAGTTGTTCGATGGTACATTTACTAAATGCCGAGGAGACACGTCACTAAGCCGGATATAGAAGAAAGTTATTACCATGTTTACGCCCGTGGCGGCAGTAAGCAACCTATATTCTTATGTCATGCTGACTATAAATTCTTTATAGCATTGTTCCCAAGATATCTCTCCCCCGATGTAGTATCTTCAAGTACGGGGGTTGCTTATCCCCATCTTCGAGATAAGGTCGAGCTTTTGTCCTTCTGCCTGATGAATAACCACTTCCACCTTCAGCTATACCAGGCCGAAGAACATTCCATGGCAAAACTAATGAGAGGTATTATGACAAGCTACACACGTTATTTTAACTGTAAATACAATCGAAGTGGCCCAATCTTCGAAAGTACCTATAAGGCATCATATATATCGTCACAGGAATATCTACTCCATATATCCAGGTATATCCATATGAACCCAAGATATTGGCTTCGCTATCCTTACTCAAGCTTAAAGTATTATCTGGGTGATGATAACGTTTGCTGGCTCCAGAACAAACGCATACTAGAACTTCATCCAGGAAAAACTGAATATCGAGAATTTCTAGAGAATTATCAAGAAAGCAAAGATGAACTAGAAGAAGTTAAGAGAATTATAGCTACCTAGCTAATTCACATTTTTGCTATCTGTTAGAGGAGAAACCTCTAGTTAGCGGAGAACGATGCGGGTGGCAACCTGGTCTTTGTCTTTGCCGGTTGTGAATGCTGTAATGGAACTATCTTCTTTAATATCACTAATCGATAATACTTTTGCTCCTTGAGAAACCCTTGTCTTATCGTTCATAGCTACCTTTTTGACATCACCGTTAGGTTGCTTGATTGTCAACTCTGTTGTACTTGCTTTAGTAACTTTGCCGATTACGGTGTATGGGAAGACAGAACTATTTGAGATTGCATTAAGCGGATTTAGGATGTCTGTTACATTACTAACGGCATCTTTTTTTCCTTTTTCGGTACCCTTATCGAACCCCTTTTGATAAAAATATCTGCCAGAGCCAGCAACAATAATTGTCACTAAAAGTATGATAATTACGGCACTTTTATCAATGAATACTTTACGATTTTTACCATTTTTAGTGTTAGTTTGATCGTCTGTGGTTACTTCCATTATTTCTCCTAAGATTATTACGTGGTTTGCGTTAAATGTATTGTACCATAAGCGCAATCCTTGCTATTATAAATCTAAACGTACAATTATGAAACGAGTAACTATCAAACACTTTTTAAATAAATCGACCAAACGTGTACAAATTCTCAGCCTTTGTTTAGTGCTTGTCATTGGGGTTATAGGCTTTGCTTACTATGTTAGTGTCGTGAACGGAGATTCGGTAAGAGCATTTTCTGGACAAGGAAAAGGTAGCGAGGATGATCCGTTCCAAATAACATCTTGCATACAATTACAGCAATCCGGTAGAGAAGCTGAAAATAACTACATTCTTATGAATGATATCGATTGTAGCGATACAATAAATTGGAATAACGGCGCAGGATTCGAACCAATACATTCCGAATATATAAATTTTGATGGGCGAAATTTCACTATTAAAGATATGTATATTAACCGTCCAAATGAGCTGAATGTTGGAATTTTCGATTTACGGAACAGCAGATCAACTATTAGAAATCTTCGCTTAGAGAAAAGTCCTTCAATCGTAAACAGGATTGACATCAATGGAGCGCGAAATGTTGGTGCCGTCTCTGGCCATTTCACTGGCTCAGCAACAAACATCAGCAGTAGTCTAAATGTTCAAGCCAATGGAGCAGCAGATGGTTTTGATGGTGCAGAGATGAACGCAGGAGGTGTATTCGGCAAGTTTACTGGCGCTGCTAACTTAATTATGAGCTCAGGAAATGTAACTATTGCGTCCAATGATCAAGCAGGTAGAAGCGCATCAATCGGTGGACTCGTCGGCCGTTATACAATAGAAGACCCTAATAACAATTGGGAGCGTCAGATTAACGACAGTTATGCTACAGGATCAGTTTCTGCAGGTTCCGGAGCTTTCACACCTGCCAGTGACTGCGGTGGTCTCGTTGGTAGTGTGATTGTAGCCAAAGGAAGTCCCGAGTTATCCGAAAATGGAAAGCTTGGAATTTATAGATCTTATTCTACCGGTGCAGTTTCATGTGTGAATGCAGCAGTTAATATGCGTGCAGGCGGGTTGATTGGCTATATCCAAAACAGCGGTGATTCGAAAAAGATATCTGAAATTCAATATAACTTTAGCGTAAGTCCCGTGACTTCAAATACTGGTAGCGGGTTTGGCTTGGTGGGTGAGTATGTTAATTCAAACAATTTGTCTCCAGGAACGGTGTTCACGGATAACACCTATGATATAACTAAAACAGGACAAGTAGCATGCGGTAAAATTGGCGCTGAAAATAATACTTGTGAAGGTGTAAACGCAGATGGGCTTTCTCCGGATTATTTCAAGTCCGTGCAAAATGTATTAACGGGCTGGAGCATTTCGGGCGTAGATGCGACGTGGCAACTTTCCGACCCGTACCCTATTTTTAGCCCGATCGCGGTTCGCACCAATCCTCCCACTAATCTATCGGTAGAGAGGGTTGATCAGGATTTTGTGGTCACATGGGCTGCGCCAGTGGGAACAGATGGACGCGCGCAAAATATCAAGCGCTACGATATCTTCTATAAAGATGTTAGTAACGGAGATTATTCAAACGGATGGACGGGGAGTGGCTCCGCTGATGTAAGTGAGCAAACGAAAACTTTCTCCAATCTTACGGTTCCAGCCAAGTATGTATTCCGAGTCAGGGCAGTTTACTCCGACTATGCTACTTCTGATTTTCACAATGGTCTGTTCTCTTCTGCAATGCAGTTTGCCACTGGGATGCCAAGTACGGCGCCAGCAGACCTTGCCGTACAAACACAATCTAAATCTGCAGACGTGTCTTGGGGCGCAGTCGAGGGGGCAACTGGCTATTCGGTCGAGTATCGAATCTTGGGGTCAACTGAATGGAATACCTATAATACATCGACAAACGAGCTCAATGGTACAATACTTGACCTTCGAAGTTCGACTGATTACCAATTTAGGGTGAGCGCTACTAATGCTGCTGGTACTGGCCCTGCATCTTCGATCGTCAATAAGCGTACGGCCACTCAAAGCGTCTATACAGTTAGTAACTGTCAGCAATTGCAAGACATAAATAATGATTTATCTGGTGTATACACGCAAATTGCTGACATAGATTGTTCAGGTATATCAAACTTTGCAGTTATCGGTGGCATAGCCGGAATCTTCCGAGGAAACTATGATGGAAAAGGATTTAGCATTTCTAACCTAACGATTTCTTCAGATGTTGTTTCAGAAACATCCGATTGGGTAGGAGTTGGTCTTTTTGGTAATACTTCCGGGTCGGTTCTGCAGAACATAACTATCAAAAATAGTACAATCGTAGGTAATTACAAACTAAGCGAAACCATAGATGTAGACCAAAACGGTCTACCGGATGCACCAACAATCCCCGATGTTGGTGACGGGGTTGGTCTACCTAGTTACGTCGATGATAATGGCGACCCGATTTCATGCGGCCTCAACGAAGTATCTACTGGCGACTTTGCTACTTGTAGCGCAATCGTTGGGGGTACGATTGCGGAAAATGGCTCTCAAGTAGGTGAAAACATCTCCCCATTGGGTGGAGAAATAGCCGAGAGTGCTATCAACTTCCCTCTCTTTTCTGTGGGCGGTATTGCAGGAGTTGTCGTAGGGTCAGGTACGTACACTAACTTAAAAGTACTCAATACAACCGTTCAAGGAAGTGTAGTCGGAAGCGTGTTTGGCGCTGTGATACCACTACCGAACTTATCAGCTGTTCCAGGAGAACTTCAAAAGAATAATCTCGAAAAATTAACAGCTTCACTCACTCTCGATTCGCTTCAGTCCAGTGGATCAGTTAATGGGTTCGTGGCTGGGGGATTAGTAGGATTTGGAACATCTTCACTCGGCAGTGTAGTAGGACTTGGTGGTACTCTAACTGTCCAAAATAGTTCATCTACTTCGATCATTGAGGCTAATGTCGGTGGTGGTCTGATGGGCGCCGGCATGTCACTTTCTGCAGCGGCACTTACATGGACTGTGCCGAAATTGGAGAGAGCAGGTGTGGCACCACTCGGCACCCAGGAACTTCTAAATGCGATTAATACTCTTTTTACCAGTCAAGATGTAATTATTAAGAATTCATTTGCAACAGGTACTGTCAGTACTTGCAACGCTCCAACGGACGAGCGTGCAGGTATCCTCGGAGGTATAGTAGGCCTCGGTATTGGTACATTGGTGCAATCGTCGAATTCTAAAGGAAATATTTCGACATGTTCATCGGTACCTACAGCAGCCCTACCGTTATACGGTGGATTCATGGGTGGTATAGGCGGTGTATTAGCTGGTTCTCGAGTTGAATCAAGCAACTCAACGGGATCAATTGAAGCAATTAGAAATACCGGTGAATATGAAGCGGATGCACCAATTTATGTTGGCATGAGCGGTGGTATCGCGGGACTTTTTGTCGGACTAGAAAATGATCTAAACGGTGAGGCGGCAATCAGCGACAGTTCTTCGACGGGTTCGATCAAGGTTAGCGGGAATAATGGATTGATCTCGATCACTGGTGGATTAAATGGAATGTTCTTAGGTGAAGGTACGATTCGTAACTCTCATTCAACTGGCTCAATCACAACGGTTGCTGCGATAGAAAATATCGGTGCGGCATCCATTTCCGGTGGAATCAACGGGCTTACTCTAGGCGTCGACCTTACATGGGCTCGAGGCAATGCACTTGATTGGTCGAAGATTGGCCCAACAGGCGATGGATTAATTGTCGATAATTCTTATGCTACAGGTGCAATCGTGACAGACAAAGGTGAGAGTGGAAGTGGTATGGTTGCAGTTACTGGTGGGCTAAGTGGCTTATTCCTTGGCCAGGGTATAATTAGTAATTCCTACGCTACAGGTGCAGTAACCTCGAATATTCCTGAAAATATTGCCGTAAAGTCGGTTCAAGGAGATAATATTACCATCCTGAATGGTATAAAAGCACAAAACTTTGGTACTACGGTCTCAGGTGGATTAATTGGTTCTGCGTACGGGCTTGATACTGCAGGAATTGGCTCTGCGATATTGGTTGGTACTGGGCTTCGTTCTTCTGAACAAGCGCAATTTGCGCATGGTCTGAAAATTACTAATTCGTATGCTACAGGCGAAGTAAAAGGAAACACAGTTGGTGGATTAATTGGTTCTGCCGAACTGAAAGTTCAGATTAATAAAGCGTATGCTACCGGTAACGTAAGAGGTGAAATCGTCGGTGGGTTAATCGGCCAGAGTGGACTACTTTCTACTGTAGGAGATGCTGGTATGGGTTTCGGATCGTCTGTCTTATCCGGAATCATTGCTAACGAACAAATTTCTTCTGATAATGCTACTCAAATTGCAGGTTGGTTCGATTTGGGCAGAAAAGCTTTAGGCCCGGTTGAAATAACTAACACGTATAACACTGGCTCCCTGACAGCCGTACCGTATTCAGTCGATATTTCCGGCACATTTGACGAACCAGGTTTTGAGAATACTATTCCAGCACGATTACCAACTGTAGCTGGAGGTATTGTTGGTATCTACATGGCACCTGGTGGAAAAGTTTCAAACTCATATTCATCGGGGGACATCACTGTGCAGTCACCACCAGATGTGCCGCGTAACCCAAAGATTAAAATAGCTGATATTCCAAGTTTTGCAGGCGGGATATTCGGAGTAGATATCGCCATCCCATTTGCATCGTACAGAATAATATTCCAGAATATTGCGAAAGGTACTGTGCTTCCCTTGAGCGAGTATGCGTCCTCTCCTACAACACTCAATAATGTTTTCTCAGCTTCTAAAATAACTGTTTCAGACAAGACATTTACAGGAGCAACATCTGGCTTCTTCGTCTCACCGATCAATGTTCTTCACAATTTATTATTAGGTGGTGATCCGAAAACCATGACAAATAATAAGGTCTTTGGCTTTAATGGTGTGTACGCAGACAATGCTAGACTTAATGCCCTATCATGCAGTGGACCAAATAAGCCGCTTACTGAAATTGCTACTTCTATATGGAACAACAGCTTCATTTCTGATGATAATGGCGACAATCTATTGAGTACTCTGAATATTGGCCAAAACGAGAAGACGATAATTGATAGTCAAGTATTCAAGTCAGACTGTAGCTTGGCGAACGGTGACAATTCCAACGTAAACCTCTTTAAAAATAATTCTTCAGATGGACCATTGGCGCAGTGGGATTTCAATTCTATATGGAAAATTCGCAAAGATGACTACCCTAAGTTTGTGGCTGGTGCCGTAACAGAATATCCTGAGAATCCTGTTCTTCCTCCTGGGGACCCAGTATCAGATGAACCAGGAAGTCCTGTCCTTGCGATTTCCACCTCGCCACAAGTGCCACAACTATATGATGCAGCTCGAAGTGTTGCCATTAAGCAAGGCCTCATAAACCCAGAGATCAAGCAGGTACGCGGTCTCAAGACCCTTCTTGCAAATGTCCCACTCTTCGTCGCACGCAGTATACCATACACACTAATTCTTGCACTGTTAGTCTTGGCCTCCTTGTATTCTTGGCAAGCATTACGAGCATACGCTGAGCTTCGTACCTTCCACAAAAATATTTTACGCGTACTTGATACTAAAGAAGCGGTTGAGAACTATCTTGCAATCACTACCCACTATCTCAATACACCGGTTGCAATCATGGGAGGTGCTGTAGAACTTCTTGACTCTCTGAAAAAGATATCGGCCGTTCAAGCAAAATCACTTAAGAAAAGTATTAAGAAATTCGCCGACGATGCAGCTCAATTACTCGTAGCAAATCAAGTTTCTGGCGTACAGGCAAATAACGACGAACTCAAACTAAAGCAACATCAAAAGAACCCAATTGCCGCACCAGGAGTTTGGGTGCCTGCGCTCATCGCTTTTGGTCTTATTGCTCTAGCGAATGCACTATTCATCTATGCGGATGTCTTCAATACGTCGCCATATCGTCTCGCTGTTGAGCTTGGCTTGTTCTTGCTTAGCGCCGGCCTAGTAGCTCTTGCATATCGCTATAGGAACTTCCTGGAATCATCGAAAGAGCTTGCCCGCGATCAGTTGAAGCTAGAAGCACAACTGTATAACAAGCGCACTGCTTTCTTGCCACAAGCTACCAAAGTAACTACCGACAGTACGCATGCGTTACAGCTTGCAAGCGCACCGCTCAAGTCTATCCCTGAAGCAAAACTATTCTTCAATGGACTTGCCATGCTTACAGGGATTAGCACAGGCATGTCGAACCTCGAGAAATTTGCTAACTTCAATGCAAAGCCACCATTGTTTGATGTAAGTAGCTTTGCTAAAAAAGTTGTTGCGAGTGTCTCTGCAGAAGCAAAAGAGAAGAACCTGACTATTAATACTGAAGTTGATGCCGGACTTGTATCTCGAATCCAACCAGAAGAAATCAAACAACTTGTTGAGTCACTCCTGGATAACGCGATTAAATTTAGTAATAAAGATGGTGTCGTTGGACTTAATATTTACCGTAAATTTAACAAGCAAGTGATTATCGTCAGCGATACAGGCACCGGAATTTCAGAACATAAACTACCAAGCTTACTCAAACCTTTCAGTCGTGGTACTGACTCTATGGAATACAATCACGAAGGGCTCGGTCTTGGACTCTACTCTGACAAAGTAATCGTCGATAAGCTAGGCGGAACAATCCGCATCGAAAGTAAGCTGGGCAAGGGAACTACCGTAACCGTAACGGTACCTAGTCGTCATGATGCAGTAGCCTTCGCGCCGGTCTTCATCGCACCAGACGTCACCCCTGCATAAACTAATGCGAGCGGTCATATATCGTATCTGCTCCTTTGCAATGAACAAACACTACGTGGGCTAACTCGGTACGCCCGTCTACCGTTCGCAGATGCTGTTCATTACAAAACGCAGACACGTAGAGACTATCCATGATGAATATAGTCCTAGATGTTCTACGTTAACATACGAGTGCAATCGTTTTAGTCTTTTTGGAGGGTCTGCAGGTCGGCAATAATCTCGACTGCATGCTTAGCCGGATTGACTCCGAGGTATTCACGGACTATTTCGCCACTTGGGTTGATAATAAATGTATTGCGAAGAATCCCTTGATAGGTTTTACCCATGAACTTTTTCTCACCCCACGATTTGTACGCAGAAATCATCTCACCTTCCTCATCGCTTAGAAGGGTGAAGTTGAGGTCGTGTTTTTCTATAAATTTGAGATGTCGGGCGGGGGTATCTTTGCTTACTCCCACGACGACTGCGTTGCCGAGGCTAGCAATTTGATCTCGTGAATCTCTGAAATTACAGGCTTCTTTGGTGCAACCGGGAGTATCATCTTTGGGGTAAAAATACAATACAAGCCACTGGCCAGTGTAGTCTTTTAGAGTGCGAATGGTTCCGTTTTGATCTGGCAGTGAAAAGTCTAGTGCTTTCATAGGGTTCTCGTTTCTGCTATAACTGTACCATGGAAATACAGCTCAAAAATAAACAACAATTTATATCGATTCTCAAAGACTATACAATTTCAGAAGATCACCGCAAAGCTCTAAGTGGGTTGTCTCTCGTATTGCTTGTCGGGATTACAGGCTCTGGCAAGAACGCCATTATGCATCTACTTGAAGAATCGGGAGATTACCACGTAGTTGTCTCAGACACTACGCGCCCTCCACGTGCCGGCGAACAGAATGGTCGAGAGTACTGGTTCCGTGACGAAGAGGACGTACTTACGGATTTAAAAGCAGGTACTTTTGTAGAAGCGGCTCTCATCCATGATCAACAAATTTCTGGTACAAATAGCCGTGAGTTGGAAGTAGCTTTAGATCAACATAAGATTGCAATTAACGAAGTTGAGGTTAGTGGAGTTGAGACGTTTATGAACGCCAAATCAGATACAATACCGATTTTTGTAATCCCACCGTCGATAGCGGTATGGCAAGAGCGTCTTCAGAAACGTGGAGAGATGTCGCCGGCCGATTTGAAAAATCGTCTTATAAGTTCTCTTACCGAGATAAAAACGGCCCTTGAAAAACCGTACTATCACTTCCTTATCAATGATGATCTTGAGGATGCGCTTCACGGAGTTCGTAAGATTTCGCATGGTGATTTGAATCCGACCCATGATGCACACGGTCGGCTAGTCGCTGCAGAGCTATTAAAAAAACTCGAAACAATGATATAATCTTTCTTAACTAAGGTTTGAGGAAGCCTTTCGGGTGGGATGTTGAAGCTCCTATATTTTCCTTGAACGGTGAAGTTCGCGAAGTTTCCGACCGTGATTTGACAAGTATTATCCGAAACATGAACGAATTTGCCTTGGGAGAATTAGCGGCACGAACAGCCTCTAGCACAGACTCTAGCACTTGAAGTACGAGAGTGCTAAAATAGGGGTATGTTACGTGAACGACAACAACGAATTCTCCAGGCAATTGTAGAACAATACGCCGAAGTAGCCAGCCCTGTAGGGTCGAGCTTGCTTGCCAGAGTATTTGGTGTATCTTCCGCCACTATTCGATCGGAAATGGCCGATCTTGAGCGTCATGGCTATATCGCACAACCGCACACCAGTGCTGGGCGCATCCCGACCGACAAAGGCTATCGTTTTTATGTAAATAATCTGGCCGAAAACGCACCAGAAACCGCTGCAGAACGCCGTGCTGAAAAAGCACTCGCAACCCGCGTTTCAAGCGGTGGGGTAACTGATCACGTTATTAAAAACGCCGTAGATACATTAGTAGAGTTGACGCATAACCTCGGGCTCGCAACCATCGGCGATCAGTTGTATATGAGTGGCTTATCAAATCTTTTTGGTCAACCTGAATTTATAAATAATGAACAAGTTCGCGAAGTCGCGAGTCTTCTTGATAACCTGGAGCCGTGGTTGTACGAGGCGGCACCGAATGAACCGCTGAGCGTATATATCGGACAAGAGAATCCAATTGGTAGAAGTGCAGGCTGTACCTTGATTGTCAGTAGGTTCCGAAGTCCGCACAGCGACCGAAGTTATATCGGTGTACTCGGGCCTACCCGCCAGAGTTATCGAGATGTAATGATGCTTGTCCGTAGGACCGGTGAAGCACTAGAGGAGGTGTTATATGTCTAAAGCAAAAAAACAAATTCATGATGAACTTCACGAGGAATTGGCCAGTGAAGTTGCTTCACTTACCGAGGCATTACAGCGCGAACGAGCCGATGCCACCAATATTCGTCGCCGTCACGAAGAACAAATTGCCCAACTTCGAACAACCGTCAAAGCAGGCATTATAGAAGAGATGCTCCCGGCGCTTGATAACTTTGAACGAGCCCTCAAGCATGTACCAGCTGATCTTGAAGGGAACGACTATATAAAGGGTGTGCAGGGCGTAGTCAAGCAATTTGAAACTACTCTGAAAGACCTCGGTGTAGAGCGAATAAAAACTATCGGGGAAGCATTTAATCCCAATATTCATGAAGCAGTAAGTGCTGATGGCGAAGGTGATACTGAATCTATAAGTGAAGAACTACAGGCTGGCTACACGGTAGGCAACAGGGTTATTCGACACGCTATGGTTCGAGTCGTTCGAAGCTAGCTACAGGCCTTTCATACTAAACTGACAATCGTATTAAAATCTGCATCGCGTATATGCTTTTCGTGCACTATACTATTAACAATTCATAAAAACAGTATAGAATAAAAGCATATGCGTTTAGCCCAAAATAAGTTTACTAAAACTTTAGCCGTTTCAGCAGTTCTGTCTCTAGCAATCATTCTTCGATCACCCCAAGCACAAGCAGTTGCTTGCGTGGCGCCAGCTACCGACTATGGATCAGTCACCTCAACAATCAATGTCACCTCAGCAGGGACGTATAGAGTCTGGAGCCGTATCCAACAGCCAAACAACACGAGCAACTCATATTCTCTCGAAATTGACGACTCTACCTGCCACAATGCAGTTGGCGGTAATTCTTCGCTAGCTGTCAATACGTGGAATTGGGTAGATTATAAAGCTGGCAATAGTGCGACAAAGGTTACCGTCACTCTCTCAGCGGGCACTCACAGCATTAAAATGATTGGTGACAGTGATGGTTTGCTGCTAGACCGAGTTATTTTGACCTCAGTTAATACCGATGGGACGACATGTACGCCTGATAATGTATCTAAAGGCGATAACTGCGTAACCGTTGCCAATGTAGCCCCAACAGTTTCGGTCTCGGCTTCACCAAGTTCGGGTACCGCACCGCTCAACACTACCCTAACGGCTACCCCTGCCGATAGCAATGGATCGATTACTAGAGTTGAATTTTTCAGAGGCACTACATCGTTGGGTTCCAAAACTTCAGCACCATGGACATGGCCAATAACAGGGCTTACCGCAGGTTCGTATACCTATTCTGCGAAAGCTACCGATAATGATGGATCTACCACTGCGTCTAGCTCAATTACCGTTACATCGAATGCCGCATCAACCCTTGGCGCGGGTGATACTGGTCTTACCCCCGGCAAAGTAGATCTAGACGATTTATTGGCGGTCATTAACCATTGGAATATGTCGAGCCAATTACGTACTAATGGTGAACTCAAGAATTCCGATGGTTTAAATAAAGTAAATCTAGATGATCTGCTGGAAGTATTAAATAATTGGGATTAACAATGAAAATGAAACGAAAATCAGTTCAAAATAAAAAGACAAAAGCACTTATTTTTGTAGTCGGTTTCGCGATAGTCGGAGCAATTATTCTTATTTTCGCAAATGCAGCTACGCCAACTGCCAACTTTTCACTATCCCCTAGCTCGTCATCTGTCGTTATCGGTACTGATGTTACTGTCGGTGTATATGAAGATAGTTTGCTCCAGTCTATAAATGCTGTTTCTGTTAAAATGTCCTATAATTCGTCGCAGCTTACATTTAAGACAATTAGTCTAACGGGGTCTGCGTTTTCGGGTTGTCTGACCGCAACCGGTAATGATTCTACAGGAACTGTTGATCTAGTATGTTACATGGCTCCACCAAGTAACTTGACTGGCAAAAAACTAGCTGCCACCGTTATCTTTACGGCTAAAGCAAGCTCGGGGTCTGCAACGATTTCATTTGTCAACGAATCAGCTAGTAATTCACGAATCGCACAATCAGGAACCGGTAATAATATCTGGAATGGGAATACTACTGGCACGACATTGACTCTAAAGCCTGTCGCAATTAACCCACCTGCCGGCGGTGGCACGACTACGAATCCTCCAGCCGGAGGTACGACCACACCTACAACTTCTACGCCAACCACCTCAAAGCCTACCACCCCAACGACGAGTACAACAAAACCAACAACTACGCCAAGTTCTGGTGTCACTACATCGCCAGCAAGTGAGCTTATACCTGTCGCTGCAGCAAATGCGACTGGAAAAGTTGTCTCTATATATGTATCGGACGCTAATAGTAGGGCAGTTGCCGGAGCCAAAGTTACTCTTGGGAGCAAAACGTATCTCACTGACGCTACAGGTGTAGCGAGTTTTGGTGACGTCAAGCCAGGCAGCTATACTGTAAAGATTGTTTCAACCAATGGAACTGCTTCAAAGTCAGTTACAGTAACTGCTGTTTCGCAGGATGGTACAGCCCAAAAAGTCGAAGTTATCCTCAAGAAATCAAATAACTATATTAAGCTTGGAATTATAGGACTTGGTGCGGTATTCGTCCTTGCAGGTGCGGGCATGGTGTTTAAGCGAAGGAAGATGAGCCGTATGATGAGCTTTCCTTCAGGGTCTGCGTCTGAAGTGGTCGTCAACAAGCCACCTGAGGCAATAGCATTCTATCCAACATCGGTCAAATCAACTGCAGAATCTGTTGCTCCTACACCAGCACCAGATATAACTAATCCAGCTCGGGTTCCAGCCCTAGGAATTGAAGAAGAGCCAGAAATAGACCTTGACGAAGCTGCTGACCTCCTCAAAAAAGCTCACGTGACTGAGTCCGTAGATGCTTCCGTCGACGATAGTTCGATCGCAGAACCACGGATGACGACAAAACTAACCCCCATTGTCTCTGTAGAGACATCTCAAGCCGATGCTCCAAAACCTACGGCAAAAGCAGATCCTGTCGTGGTGATCCCGGCGGAGCCAAAAGCTTAGTGATCCAATGATTCGTACCATATGGGTACGCTTAATTTAGGTTCTCGGCTAGAAATCCGAGTTGATACTCAAATAAATAGTCTACAAAAATGAAAAATTGGCACTCTAAGTACTAGACTGCCAATTCTATTTTTGGTACACTTGTGTTAGCACTCTAATTGGGCAACTGCTAATTACGCGGTGCATTAATCAGTAAGGAGAACACTTTATGGGTAAAATTATAGGTATCGACCTAGGAACAACAAACTCAGCAATGGCCGTTATGCAATCTGGTAAGCCAGAAATCATTGCAAACTCAGAGGGCGCACGAACAACTCCATCCGTTGTAGCTCTCAACAAAAACGATGAACGACTGGTCGGCCAAGTCGCTCGACGACAGATGGTTACCAACCCATCAAACACGATTTACGAAGTTAAGCGTCTTATCGGACGAAGCTTTGAAGACAAAGAAGTTCAGCGCGATCTTAAGCTCATGGGCTATGAAATCGTTAAGAGCGGTAAAGCCGTCAAAGTTAAGATGGGTGACAAAGAATATAGCCCTGAAGAAGTCAGTGCCATGATTCTCGGTAAGCTAAAAGCAGATGCTGAAGCTTTTACTGGTGGATCGGTTACCGAAGCAGTTATCACCGTCCCCGCCTATTTCGACGACTCACAGCGACAAGCAACCAAAGACGCTGGTAAGATCGCCGGCCTAGAGGTAAAGCGTATTATCAACGAACCAACTGCGGCGGCTCTTGCCTATGGACTTGATAAAGGTAATAAAAAAGATGAGAAAATCGCTGTATTCGACCTTGGTGGTGGAACATTCGATGTTTCTATCCTAGAACTCGGCGATGGAGTATTTGAAGTAAAGAGCACCAATGGTGACACGCACCTAGGTGGTGCTGACTTCGACCGCGTCATCGTTAACTATCTTGTTGATGAATTCAAGAAAGACAGTGGCGTCAACGTCATTGACGACAAAGCAGCAATGCAACGACTCCGCGACGAAGCAGAGAAAGCTAAGATTGAACTCTCTACAACCAACGAAGTAGATATTAATCTCCCATTCTTGACTGCTGATGCTGATGGTCCGAAGCACTTTGAGCATAAACTTTCTCGTGCAAAACTAGAGAGTCTCGTAGGAGAGCTTATAGACAAAACAGCTGTACCATGCGAAAAAGCACTCAAAGACGCTAAGCTCAAAGCGAGCGATATTGATGCTGTGGTTCTAGTCGGTGGTATGACACGGATGCCTGCTGTTATCGAAAAAGTGAAGAAGATCTTCGGCAAAGACCCAATGCAGGGTGTGAACCCCGACGAAGTTGTGGCCATTGGTGCAGCAATCCAAGGTGGTGTGTTGCAAGGTGACGTCAAAGACGTACTATTACTCGATGTCACTCCACTTTCTCTCGGCATCGAAACCTTAGGTGGTGTCGCTACCAAATTGATCGAGCGGAACACAACCATCCCTTCAAGTAAGAGCGAAGTATTCAGTACCGCAGCCGATAACCAGAATCAAGTTGAGATCCATGTCGTGCAAGGTGAACGTGAATTCGTCGCCGACAACAAATCTCTCGGACGATTCGTGCTCGATGGTATCCCACCAGCGCCACGTGGTGTCCCTCAGGTAGAAGTTACCTTCAACCTTGACGCTAATGGTATCTTGAACGTTTCTGCTAAGGACAAGGGCTCAGGTAAAGAACAGAGCATTACTATCCAAGGCAGTAGCGGTCTCAGTAAAGAAGAAGTCGAGAAGATGGCCAAAGAAGCCGAAGCTCACGCTGAAGAAGACAAGAAAAAGCGTGAAGGAATTGAGTCAAAGAACCAGCTCGATAGCGCTATCTATCAGGCTGAGAAGTTGAAGACCGACAACAAAGAGAAAATCTCTGAAGACGATGTCAAAGCGATCGATGAAGCTGTCGAGACGGCCAAGAAAGTATTAGCCGACGAAAAAGCCGATGGCGAAACCTACGAAGCTGCCGCCAAAGCACTCACTGAAGCTATCATGCCAATCGGAGCCAAGATGTATGAAGAAGCTGCTAAGGCTGAATCTACAGAAGGTGACAATGACAAAAAAGATTCTAAAGATGAAGCTGTCGAAGGCGAAGTTGTCGATGACGACGAAAAAGAAAAGAAAGACAAAAAATAACCAACGATATATCGAAGTTTAAACAATCTGACGACTGTTTAAACATCTACAATGTGTAGGATATTTGTAATGTACACGCGCAAGCGTACCAAACTCTCTTGTTCGATAGATAATTGGTGCTGCTCATCGCAATAATATGTCAAGCTGTTGGACTACTTGGACTATTCGCTTGTGAATCTGAAGTTAAGCCAGGTAATACTAATCGATATAAAGGGCAACACTATATTGGTCTAGGCCAACATTGTGATGATTTATGTGCTGGTCGTGATATCGGCTTTTCGCCATCAGTCACTGCATAATCGGTGTATGGTTCTGGCACTCGAAGCGTGTAAGTGCTAAAATAGAGCTATGAAAACATCAAAAATCTACCCATATGTTTTAAGTCTCGGCGGTTCAATTGGGCTAATTGCTATGACGTGGCAAGCCGTTGAGAGATTTCACATGCTTAAAAACCCGAACTCAGTCCTCAGCTGTAACCTCAACCCCATCGTAGATTGCGGAAGCGTTTTGGGGAATAAACTTGCTGCACTTTTTGGATTTCCAAATGCCTTTCTGGGCATGATATTTTTTGCCGTACTTGCCACGAGCGGTCTGATCCTATTGTCTGGTGGAAAATTTGTATCCTGGTACCGTAAGTTCGTCATGGGTGTAACGCTGGCGCTCGCAGCTTTTAGCGTTTGGTTTTTTGGAGCTAGTTTGTATAGCATAGGTAAGATTTGTATCTTCTGTGTTGCTGGCTGGGTAGTTGCAGTTCCGTTGTTCTGGTATGGCCTCAACAGGTATCTCGACACAAGCCCTAAAAAATTATCAAGTACTGGACAGCAGCTACTCGCGTTCACCGACAAACATCATATCGATGTAATAGTGGTAACGTACGTCGCGATGCTTGTTTTGTTCTTAACGAGATTCAAGGAATATTATTTTGGCTAAACGCGATTATTACGAAGTATTAGGTATTGGCAAATCTGCTAGTGATGATGAGATAAAGAAAGCCTTTCGCAAGAAAGCGATCGAACATCACCCTGACAAGCAAGGTGGCGATGAAGCTAAATTCAAAGAAATTAATGAAGCGTACGAAGTACTCAAAGATGAACGCAAACGACAGCGCTATGATCAGTTTGGTCACGCTGGCGTAGGCAGTAGCGCTGCCAGTGATGGTCCTGCGGGAAACCCCTATGCTGGATTTGGTGGTCAATCGGGTAACTTCGACTTTGGAGACCTTGGACTTGGCGATATATTTAGTAGTTTCTTTGGCGGTGGTCAGCCGGGTCAGCAGCAAAGTGCTCGGGGTCGTGATGTCGAGACTTCAATCGACCTGAGCTTTGAACAAGGTATTTTTGGGGTAGAGCATGACCTTCGAGTAACCCTTGAGGATACGTGCGAGCACTGCAAGGGTACAACTGCAGAACCTGGGCATGAGCTCAAAACCTGCGACACTTGTAAGGGTAGCGGACAAACAATGCGTGTCACGCGAACTGTTTTTGGTGATATCCAACAAGCCACAATTTGCCATACTTGCAAGGGTACCGGAAAAGTACCTGAGAAAATATGTACCGTTTGCCATGGCAAGGGAACGAAGCAAAAATCTCAGAACATTAAGATCAAGATTCCAGCTGGCATCGACGACGGAGCAACGATTCGTCTGCGTGAACAGGGTGAAGCTGTTGCTAACGGTCCAAAGGGTGACCTGTATGTTCATATTCGTGTAAAACCACATAAAAGGTTCACTCGTGAAGGTGACTTAATACTGAGCGAAGAGCGAATTGGCATGGTAGACGCCGCTCTCGGGACTGAAATTGATGTCGAAACCGTTGATGGCAGGGTCCGCATGAAAGTACCAGCTGGCTCACAAAGCGGAACAGACTTCAAACTTTCAGGACACGGCGTACCTCACATGCGAGGCACTGGACGAGGCGCCCATATCGTGACGCTTATTGTCGAAACGCCAACTAAACTCAACAAGAAACAACAAGAATTGTTACAAGAGCTTCGTGAATCTGGCGGCAAGCACGGATTTTTCCGCTAGCTATCGGACGAGGCTCTGGAGGCCGTTTCGAGCAAGTCCACCCCATTCAACTATGGTGAACCCATTTCGTTTTG
>CAZBRN010000008.1:22168-24593 GCA_964494545.1 uncultured Candidatus Saccharibacteria bacterium
AGGCCGTTTCGAGCAAGTCCACCCCATTCAACTATGGTGAACCCATTTCGTTTTGGCGTTTTGAACGACTGGGTTGGCATGCTGACAGGTTTCTTTAATCCTTCAAAGTCGAGGAATACGCGAATAGTAGTGTCGGGTTTTGGAGTAACGGCGAGAGGTGCAAGCTCGTTAAGTTGGCGGGCACTGAGCCACGACAATCGTATGAATGGGGTGTTTGGCAGATTAGGCTCCCAGAAAGATATGAAATCACTGATTTCACGGCCCTGTAGGCCTTGTTGTTTGAGCTGATCGGTTATTGTAGCGATCGCGTTGCTTCGTGCCACTATGGTACCACTGGTGATGTCTGGATAGGCACCATTACCTTGTCCTTCCCAGAAAAGCGAACCAAATTGCTTGCCTTGGTAGGTAAGTGATCCATTTGGTTGCGCCAAAACATTCTTCCATCCGCCATTCGGATAGAATGGGTCGGATATAGTTACATTTGCCCCTACGCTCACAGATACAGTGGTCGCTTTTTGTGGGTACAAGTAGACAACAGGCTTTGCGCAACCACCTTTAGGCGCGGCTTTATCACTGATATAGACCATGAAGTCACCAAGTCCGTTTTCGATCAAGAAATAACTGTGTTTGTCGACGAATTGTTGAAGCGTTAGATTTTTATAGTCATCAAGTGCATTTTCTTTTGCATAATCTTTCTCGTAAAGTTCAGTCACGATTGGCTGATTATTGGCTAGTTGATAGACTGTCTGGCCTCCAGGAGTCTTACCGACTTCACTGAGATCAACCTTGGTGACTTTACCCGCAACATACGATGAACCCGACCCACAACCTTGCCCGCCGGTATAGTAGGTAGACGTTGACTGATCACCTTTGCTCCATTTTATAGCCTCTGCAGCTTTTGAGCCCGATTTACTGAGTTCACCATCGAGTGAATAATTGTAGCTAAACAAATTGCCGAAGTAAGCAGTCACACTTTTTATGGTGTAGGCGCCTTTATCTTTTTCACTCACATAATAATCGATGCTATTTTTGGTGATGAGTTTGGTACCCTTTTCTGGAGCTTTATTCTGAAGGGTGCCTTTATCGTCATAACTCAGAAATGCTAGCTGTAATGAGCCATTTGTTTTCATTGGTTGTTCTTTGATAGTGATAATTGCATCGGCTGTCAACTCGGAGAGTGTGGTGGATGAGTCAGTTTTAACGTTAGGCTTTGCTTCGAAATAGTTGTAATCTTTTGCGAAATTTGTCGGCACCGCTACTTCATAATCTGACCCATTTTTTATGATGATAACATCAATAGAATCAATGCCTCCCGATACGCGGTAGGCTATGATATCTTTACTATCCTTTGTCTTCCCAACCAGAAAACTTCTCGTGAAATTATTTCGTCCGTTCGTACAGCCTTCTGTGCCGGTACATTCGTCTGCCGTGAAGAGTATCAGATCCTTTATTTCTACCGGTTTTGCAAAATAGGTGTTGCCATTGACGGTAATATCATCTGAAGATGACTTTGCTTTGACGGTTTCTACAGTGGCGGTCTTGTCATTAGACGTTTCAGGCGACGATGATTCGTTCTCTTTGTTTAGAAATGCGAATGCTGCGGCGCCTGCTACGAGTAGTACAACCAGTACTGCAACTATAATTTTTTTCTTTCGAGTAAATCGAGATTCTTTTTTGGGTTTTTCTTCACTTGGAGAAGGATCTGGAAGCGCAGTGTCCTCGGTAGGGGTCTCATTTGCCACGTTCTCTTCTTCGATTGTTTCTGGCTCTGTAACTACTTGTTCGTCCTGAGCTTGTGATTCGTCGATATTCTCGTCAATGATTGGTTTTTCTTCTTTGTCCATAGAAAGGGCCTTTCATATGCTATAAGCATAACCCTTAATGACGCACTGAGTAAAGCATCGAGCGATCTAGACTATTATGACTTTATCTTTTCGGCGACGCCCAATAATACTTCTTCGATCTTTAGTTCGTCTGTCAGAGGCACGTCGATCGTACACGCCAAGACCTAGAGTTTCTCGTTGCCTTGCTTTGTCGACATACATAGCACTGTCTGCTCGTCTGAGCAGTGTTTCCGACGATTGTCTAGCTTCGTTAGAGTTTGGTCCGTGGACGGTGAACCCAATCGAGATGCCTTGGTCAGGCGTAGGACTGCCATTGGATGGCATATAGTGGTTATGGAATATATTTTGAATAATGTCATAGAATACTTCTGCTACTTCCTCTGGAGCTAAACCTCGTTTGATTTTAGCGAGCATAACTGGGTCGAACCCGTACTCCATGAAGTAGTTGATCTGTTCTTCGTCAATCCCTTCGTCTCGCATTTTATCAATTTTATCTTGGGTTGCTGTACATTCTTCGAGGTATTGGATCTGTGCTTCATCGAGGCTCATACCTTCAACTGCAAAGGCGATACCGAATTCGT
>CAZBRN010000009.1:0-23465 GCA_964494545.1 uncultured Candidatus Saccharibacteria bacterium
AGTTACCGGCGGCGCAGGATTTATTGGTTCGAATTTTGTTCATTATATTTACAGGGAGAGACCAGACTGGCAGATAACAGTTCTCGATGCGCTCACGTATGCTGGCAATGAAAAGAATTTAGAGGGTTTAGATACATCCAAGGTTAAACTGGTTGTTGGAAATATTTGTGACGAAGCACTGGTCGACAAACTTGTGTCAGAAACAGACGCGGTCATCCACTATGCTGCAGAATCTCATAACGATAATTCGCTTAACAACCCCCGTCCTTTTCTTGACACTAATATTGTTGGTACCTACACACTCATTGAAGCAGCTCGGAAACATAATAAACGATTCCATCATATCTCTACTGACGAAGTTTATGGCGATCTAGAGCTCGATGATCCACACAAATTCACGCCCGATACACCGTACAATCCTTCAAGTCCTTACTCGAGCACCAAAGCTGGATCAGATCTTTTAGTGCGTGCTTGGGTACGAAGCTTCGGTTTGCAGGCCACCATTTCTAACTGCTCAAATAACTACGGTCCCTTCCAGCACGTAGAGAAATTTATACCTCGCCAAATCACTGAGATATTAGAGGGCCGAAAGCCAAAACTCTACGGCAGTGGTGTGCAAGTGCGCGACTGGATTCACGCCGAAGATCATTCTTCGGGTGTCTTAGCGATCCTAGAGAAAGGCGTTATCGGAGAGACCTATCTGATTGGTGCTGATGGTGAACGCAATAACAAAGATGTGGTCGAACTCATCTTAACCACTATGGGTAAGGAAACTTCCGACTACGAGCACGTCAATGATCGCCCGGGTCACGACATGCGCTACGCCATTGATTCCAGTAAGTTACGTTCAGACCTCGGTTGGGCTCCTAAATTCACCGATTTCGAAACAGGCCTAAAAGAAACGATAGACTGGTATACAAATCATCCAGAGTGGTGGAAACCGCAAAAAGCCGAGACTGAAGCCAAATACCAGAAAGTAGGACAATAATGTTTGACCCCGCCAGCTATTCCGAGCTCAAAGTCCGCGAAATAGACATACCGGGTTTCTACGTTATAGACCTTGCAGTACACGGAGATAATCGGGGATGGTTCAAAGAGAATTACCAAAAAGAGAAAATGGAAGCGTTGGGATTACCTAAATTTGACGTCGTACAGAATAATTTCTCGTACAATGCCGAACGTGGTGTCACCCGGGGGCTTCACGCCGAACCTTGGGATAAATTTATATCAGTAGCAAATGGCGTCGTGTTTGGTGCCTGGGTAGACCTACGCAAAGGTCCGTCATTCGGCAAAACGTTCACCCTCGAGATCAATCCAGGTGTTGCCGTATTCGTGCCTCGCGGAGTGGCTAATGGCTACCAGACACTTGAACCCAATGTCACCTATACGTATCTCGTAAATGATCACTGGTCGCCAGAGACCAAATATACATTCGTTAACTTATTCGACGAGAATCTTGGCATTAGCTGGCCGATAGGCAAAGATCAAGCAATTATTTCCGATAAAGACGTAGCCCACCCGATGCTGGCTGACGTAATACCGATGGAGAACCTATGAACGATTCACGCTTCTTAATTCTTGGAGCAAAAGGACAGCTTGGGCTTGCACTGCAAGCGCAATACCCAAATGCCAAAACGGCAGACTCAGACACGCTCGACATCACTGACTTTAAGAGTGTAAACAGCTACGACTGGTCTTCTATAGACATTATCTTAAACGCAGCTGCCTACACCAATGTAGACGGTGCTGAAACCCCCGAAGGCCGAATTGCAGCTTGGGACGTGAATGCTTCAGCGGTCGGATATCTCTCTACTGTGGCCGAACAAAACGACCTTACTCTCGTACATATTTCTACCGATTATGTTTTCGACGGCACACAAGATCCGCATACAGAAACAGAAAAATTTGCACCTTTAAGTGTCTACGGTGCTAGCAAGGCTGCCGGAGATATAGCAGTGTCGACTACGAAAAAACACTATATTCTTAGAACGTCGTGGGTAATCGGTGAAGGCAAGAACTTTGTGCGAACAATGCTTGATCTTGGGAATAGAGGTATCAGCCCTACAGTAGTGGCTGATCAAATTGGACGACTTACCTTTACCTCCGAACTTGTTCGAGCAATCGATCACCTGCTCAGTACCGAACCCAGTTATGGAACATATAATGTCAGTAATGCCGGAGAATCAGTCAGCTGGGCAGATATCACCCGTGCAATATACTCAATTGCCGGGTTACCAAATACAGTTGCCGACACTACCACCGCAGAATACTATGCCGGTAAAGATGGTATCGCCCCTCGTCCGCTTCAGAGCACGCTTGATCTTAATAAACTGCAGGATAGCGGATTCTCATCAACCGATTGGCAAGAAGCTCTTAAAGATTATATTGAAAAGGAGAAATCAGCATGAAAGGGATAATTCTAGCAGGAGGATCAGGCACGCGCCTCTACCCAATCACCAAAGGTATCAGTAAGCAGTTAATGCCCATCTACGACAAGCCGATGATCTACTACCCGCTCAGCACGCTCATGATGGCTGGTATTCGTGAAATCCTAATTATCACGACTCCGCACGATCAAGAGCAATTCAAGCGTCTCTTAGGAGATGGATCAGACTGGGGGATCAAACTCGAATATGCCGTTCAGCCTAAACCAGAAGGTCTTGCACAAGCGTTTATTATTGGAGAAGAATTTATCGGCGGCGACAGTGTAGCGTTGATCCTTGGAGATAATATATTCTACGGCCACGACTTTGGTGACAGCCTCAAGGAATGCACCGATCCGAGCGGTGGCGTTATATTCGCCTACCAAGTGGCAGATCCTGAACGATACGGCGTCGTTGAATTCGACGACTCATTTAAGGCCATTTCTGTAGAAGAAAAGCCCGAAAAGCCTAAGTCAAACTACGCAATCGTAGGGTTATATTTCTACGACAATAGCGTTATTGAAATAGCTAAGAGTATCGAGCCAAGTGACCGTGGAGAACTCGAAATAACTACTGTCAACGAAGTCTACCTCAACCAAGGCGCGCTCAAAGTCCAAATCATGGATCGTGGATCAGCGTGGCTCGACACTGGTACATTCGAGTCTATGAACGATGCCAGCGAATATATTCAGGTTATCGAAAAACGAACCGGCCTCAAGATCGGCTGCCCAGAAGAAGTCGCTTTTCATGAAGAATTCATTGACAAAGACCAACTACTCAAAATTGCCGAACCCCTCGTCAAGAGTGGCTATGGTAAATATTTACTGAGGTTAAAATAAACGCAATGACACTGTCCAAAACCATAAAAGTTGCAGTTGTTATCCCCGCTTACAACGAGGGCAGCGTTATCAAGGAAGTTGTCGCAGGTATTGATGCAGTATTTAAAAAAAGTAAATATGCCTACCAAATAGTGGTCGTTGACGATGGCTCCAAAGACGATACTGCAAAAATTGCACATAGTACTGGTGCGTACGTGATACAGCATATCTTAAACAGTGGCAGCGGCGGTGCAACTGCTACAGGCTTAAGCTACGCACAACAAAATGGTTTTGATATCGCTACCACATCTGATGCCGATGGTCAGCATGACCCAAAAGACGTCATTAGAGGTGTTGATGAAATACTTAAAACTAAATTTGACCTTCTGATCGGCAGTCGACTAATAGATACTAAAGGGATGGCAAAAGTAAAAGTAATAGGCAATAAAGGTCTTAGTATTATAACTATGTTACTTTTCAGGATTAATGTTACGGACTCTCAGTCTGGACTAAGAATATTTTCTAAAAAGGCATTAAATGAACTTAAATGGAAAACGAGCGGATAT
This sequence comes from uncultured Candidatus Saccharibacteria bacterium, assembly GCA_964494545.1. Lineage (GTDB taxonomy): Bacteria > Patescibacteriota > Saccharimonadia > Saccharimonadales > AWTP1-31 > JAPLYT01. Next base: position 3,808 of record CAZBRN010000009.1, read on the forward strand.
GAATTTTGCTCTGAAATGCTTTGGCGTGCAAATCAGATTAATTTACAGATAGGGGAATACCCCATCAAAGCAATCTATACTAATTATTCATTAGAAAAGGGCCAAAATAACTGGAATGCATTTAATATAGTCAGGACTTTAATAACTAGAAGAATAGTGGAGCTTTTCAGTGAGTAGGTATTTAATATTAGTATTGCTAAATGCGCCGTTAATTCTAAGTGCGCTTTTTTCTGGTCTTATAGATTTCAGAATGCACAAAATATCATTACGAAAATTTATTTTTAGATCAACGATTTGGTTAGTTATTCTAGCAGGACTAATATCGGCGAGTTTCATTTACCAATACCTATTAAATAACAATAGAACCCGGACGGAACCACTTAGTCTTTTTGACGTAATACAAATTACGGGGGTTATTATTGTACTCTTTATGGCAAATAGATCGCGAATCAAGCTAGATTCATTAGAGCGACGCGTAAACGATCTGCATCAAGAATTATCCATCCGGTTATCAAAATAAGGAAGTATTTTTGCAAGAAGTTACATCCTGAATGGCATTAGCCACGAAGTCTCAAATCTGTTAATCTATTAGTCAGGATAATACTTAGGAGAATCATGTTCAAAGGAAAAACACTACTCATAACCGGAGGAACAGGCTCATTTGGAAATGCTGTTCTAAAACGATTCCTAGACAGCGATATTGCTGAGATACGCATTTTTTCTCGAGATGAAAAAAAACAAGACGACATGAGAAAAAAATATAAAAATAATAAAATAAAATTCTATATTGGAGATGTTCGAAATATTGAGAGTATTCGAGATGCTGTTAAAAATGTTGATTTCATTTTTCATGCTGCAGCCCTAAAACAAGTCCCATCGTGCGAGTTCTTTCCTATGGAGGCAGTTCGAACTAACATTATAGGAACTGATAATGTCTTAACAGCTGCGATTGATGAAGGCGTGAAAAAAGTTGTCTGCCTTTCAACCGATAAAGCAGCCTATCCAATTAATGCGATGGGGACATCCAAGGCGATGATGGAAAAAGTCATAATTGCCAAATCTAGGAATGTTGATGTAAGTGAAACAACTATATGCTGTACAAGATACGGTAATGTGATGGCATCTCGTGGTTCGGTAATACCATTGTTCGTTAATCAGTTGAAAGCTGATCTTCCTTTGACTATTACAAATTCGGACATGACAAGATTCTTAATGAATTTGGATGAAGCAGTTGATCTTGTTATATACGCATTCACAAATGCAAAACAAGGTGATTTATTTGTACAAAAATCACCGGCATGTTCAATAGGTGATCTAGCTAAGGCAATAACGGAGCTATTTGAATCAAGTGTACCCATCAAAATAATTGGCACAAGACATGGAGAGAAGGCTCATGAAACCCTACTTACAAGTGAAGAGAAAGCCAAGGCAACCTCTCTAGACAATTACTACCAAGTTCCGGCTGATACTCGTGATCTAAATTATGAAAAATATTTTGAGGAGGGAGATAAAATCCATGAGAACAATATGGAATATACCTCTAGCAATACTACGCAGCTAAATATCGATGAGATTATTGAAAAACTTAAAACAACTGATTACATAAAAGAACAGTTGCATGAATTGGGGATTAAATAAACATGAAAATACTTGTACTAGGCGCTAGTGGAATGATGGGAAATGTTATAGCAACTTATTTAGATGAGCAAGACCATGACGTAGAGACTTTATCCATGAATATTCCACTTAATAAAGATACGCATATGCTCAATCTTCTTGATAAAAATGCATTCGAGGATTTTTTAAATACCCATAGTTTCGATGTCGTAGTAAATGCATCTGGTGTATTAATTGAAGACAGTGAAAAACATAAAGATGTATCAACGTATCTAAACTCTTTCCTACCCCACTTTTTGGAAAATAAATTTAAAGATACTAAAACAAAACTCATACATCTAAGTACTGACTGTGTTTTTTCTGGACATAACGGACCATACAAAGAAGATTCTGCTTATGATGGTGATCTTTTCTACGACAGGACAAAAGCGCTAGGTGAAATTCGTAACAAGAAGGACTTAACGTTTAGAATGTCTACAATTGGCCCCGAGATACAAGTTGACGGAGTAGGCTTGTTCAATTGGTTTATGAAACAAACAGGCACAATACAAGGTTATAAGGGCGCAATCTGGAGTGGAGTAACTACCCTGGAGTTAGCACGCGGGATCAATGAGGCAATAAAACAAAATCTCACTGGTCTTTACCATTTGGTGCCTAATTCGAACATATCTAAATACGATCTACTAAACTTGATTCGTGAAGTATTTAATAAAAATGATGTTACTATCGAACCAAAAGAATCTGAAACAGTGACCGATAAAACACTTATAAACACTCGTAAGGATTTTGATTTTACCGTTTCCGATTATAAAACAATGATTATACAATTACATCAGTGGGTTAATGATCATAAATCAATGTATAAGTACTAAGGAGTATATCTAATGGCTAAAAAACTAAAACTAATCACAATTATTGGAACAAGACCTGAAATCATTAAGCTTTCAGAGACTATTAAAAAAGCTGATGAATATTTCAATCATATTCTTGTTCATACTGGTCAGAACTGGGACTACACACTGAACGAAGTATTCTTTGAGGAACTTGAACTACGCAAGCCTGACTATTTCCTAGAGACTGTCGGTGATAATTTAGGCGATACTATGGGCAATATATTAGCAAAGAGTTATGACTTATTTGTCAAAGAAAAGCCTGACGCTATCTTAATATTAGGAGATACAAATAGCGCACTTTCAGCTATCTCTGCCAAAAGGCTTAAGATACCGATTTTCCACATGGAGGCAGGTAACCGATGTTTTGACCAGAATGTTCCAGAAGAGATAAACCGAACTATTGTTGACCACATCTCAGATGTAAATCTTCCTTACACCGAACATGCAAGGGGCTATCTATTTTCTGAGGGCGTCAGCAAAGAGCACACATTCGTAACTGGTTCCCCAATGCGTGAGGTCATCAATCGTTATCTTGAAAAGATTAACAAGAGTGATGTACTAGATAGACTTAAATTGAGTAAGGATGGTTACTTTATAGTTTCAGCGCACCGTGAAGAAAATATAGACAATCCAGATAATTTTAAGTCACTAATCACAGCCCTAAATGCAATCGCAGATGAGTATAAAATGCCCGTAATTTTTTCTACTCATCCACGAACTATGAAACAAATTGAGAAGTCAAAAATTAAACTTAATCCGCTTATTCAGACGTTGAAACCATTCGGATTCTTTGACTATAATAAGCTACAGCTTGATTCATTTTGTATTTTATCGGATAGTGGCACCCTAGCCGAAGAGGGTACAATGCTCGGACTGACAGGTGTCTCGCTGCGAACCTCTACCGAACGTCCCGAAGTTGTCGATAAGGGAGCATTCATCATTGGAGGAATTAAGTCTGAAGACGTTTTGCAGGCAGTCGAATTAGCTCGTGGGATGAAAAAGAATAAAGAAATTTCACTCGATACAACAGCTTATACAGACAACAATGTGTCAGTAAAAGTAATTAAGATCATTCAAAGCTATACAAAAATTGTTAACAAGAACGTTTGGGACAAAAGATAAATTTACGGTAGCCTTCCCATTTTTTAATTTTCTCAATTAGTTACAGGAGTACGGTCATTAAAAAGAATAACAATCACGAATATTATGGTCATTATTGGAATGAGAACATGATCTCATATCTAACTCATAGCGCGGGCGGACGCTGGTTTGCGTATTTGCTAAATTTCATGCTTAAAGAAATGCCGGCTGAGTCCGTTAAAACTATTGCCGATGTAGGCTGCGGCGTCGGCATGAAGACAGCACAAATGGCAGAATTCTTCCCTGACTCAAAGGTGACAGGTTATGATTTCTCAAAGCCCGGCATTAAGGCCGCTAAGAAACATCATAAACAAAAGAACGTTTCGTTTGCCGACGAGGACATAACAAAGGCAAACTACAAAAGTAAATTTGACCTTATTACAGCTTTTGATTTCTTAGAACATATTTATGACTGGAAAAGTCTCGTCAAGAAGATGATTCGAGTCAACAATAAATACATGATGATAAGTGCACCCATAGGAAGAATGCGCGCCTATGAAGTGAATATTGGTCACTATCGGAACTTTAAGATCAACGAGATTGAAGAGTTCATGGAATCTCAAGGTTATCGAACTGTTAAAACATTCTATGCTGGCTTCCCATTCTACTCGCCAATTCTACGCAATCTTACTAACAAGTTTTACAAAAACTATGCCGACACTCCTCAGAACGAAATGAACTTCGTAAGCAAGCGGATGCATGACGTCTGGTATATTCTTTTTAGATTCTTTTCGCTAAAACATAAAGGCGATAACTTTATTGGGCTTTTTGAGAAAGTTAAGTGAATGCCAAAAAATCAGATCAAAGGAAAGCGAGTACTTGTTGTAAGTCAGCACTTCTGGCCTGAGACGTTCAGAATAAATGACATTTGCGACTATTTAGTAGAAGAAGGCGTTGAAGTTGACGTCTTATGCGGCATTCCTAATTACCCAAAAGGTCAGTTTTTTAGTGGATACGGCCTTTTAAAAAATCGAACACAAACTCATAATAAAGTTACCATTCGACGGGCCTATGAAATACCAAGAGGGAACAATAGTAATCTAAGAATCCTCCTTAATTACATCTCATTTCCAATCTCCACGTTATTTCATATTCCCCGATTATTGACCAAAAAGTACGACAAAATCTTCCTCTACCAAACATCGCCGGTACTGATGATAATTGCTGGGTTAATTGTTGGAAAGATTCGGCGGACAGAGACTACGCTCTACGTTCTAGACCTATGGCCAGAAAACTTATTTTCAGTATTAAGGGTTAACAATCGGATCCTTATTAAACTAGCTACCGTCGTATCTCACTGGCATTATAAGAAAGCTGATAAAATTATTGTTTTGTCTGAGAAGATGAAGGAAAAGATTCAGAACGTTACTGGTATTCCGGAGAATAAGATAACAGTCCTCATTCAAACCAGTGAGAAAGTTTATGAAACTGATATCATCGACAAGAAACTTTCGAGTCGATTCAACAAGACATTTAATATAACTTTTGCTGGAAATATCAGCCCCGCACAATCCTTAGACACTCTCATTAAGTCTGCAGTTCAGCTTAAGGAGGAAGGATATAACGACATACGTTGGATCATTGTTGGCGATGGTATGTCGAGAAGCTGGCTCGAATCTGAAGTAAAAAAGAACAAACTGTCCGATATTTTCTTCTTTGAAGGACAAAAGCCGATTGAAGACGTACCAAGATATACGACAATCTCGGATGTATTAATTGGATGCCTCGTTAAGAGCGACCTGCTTGATGCCACCATTCCAGCGAAGGTAATGTCCTATCTAGCAGCGGGTAAACCGATGGTCTTAGCTATGGACGGCGAGGTACAAGAACTCATCAATAATACTATACAGTGCGGGAAGGTAGGACCAACGGAAGATCATACAACACTCTCCAGTAACATAAAGTATATTTATAACTTATCTCCTTCCGACAGAAAAAAAATGGGCGACCTTGGCAGAGCCTATCATTTCGAACATTTTGAGCGAAACATCATATTGAAAAAACTCGTTGCCTTTATGTTTAACTCATAATTAGGTAGAATAATATAAGTGTCTGAATTTATTATATTACTCTATGTCCTATCAACATCTGTTGCGCTTGTTGTATTAAAACTTGGGTCTAAACTTGGTGCCCCTGTAGAGCTAGTAAGCGGAAAGCTGAATTTTAATATCACGCCCTATACGATTTCGGGTATTCTTTTATACGGCGTCAGTTTCCTGCTCTACATGTACTTAATCTCTAAGTATGAATTAGGGTACATTATCCCATTGGCCACTGCGATGGTTTACATGGTTATATTCACCGCTTCATTCTTCATATTTAACGAGAAATTTACGGCCATGAAGGTCGCAGGAATAATCTTGATCGTAATTGGTCTCGGCATATTAAATTTCAAGAGATAGTCGGATGCAGAAAATGCATAGAGTTAAATCAAATCTTGTTTCTACATTCCGAAGAGTACAGCAAAGCATCTGGTTCTTCCCTGTGCTGCTACTCATACCCGTAATACTTTTGACCATATTAAAGATTAACGGAAGTTCTATCGGTATGTACCATGCGATATTCTATGGGAATACTAAGGATTCGAGCTTACTCCTAAATCGTCCCCGCGGGATTCGCTCTGATGAATGGGTAGTTAACACCCAGCAAGTTATAGCACAATCGAAGGCAGGCTACCCCGTAGTTAACCCATATATTGGGAACGGCGAGAATATGACAACCACAGACGTTCCCTATAAGGAATGGAGCACTTTGTTCAAACCACTTAACATTCCTTTCTTCATACTGCCATTAGAAATGGCATTTGCACTCAAATGGTGGTTAATGGGTTATCTCTTAATTGTAAGCTGCTATTTCTTTGTCTTAAAATTGTTGCCTCAGAAAAGACTTCTGGCATCTTTTATTTCTGTATCTCTATTTACTTCAGCATTCGTACAGTGGTGGTACGTATACGGTACTGTTTCATCATTGTTCTACCCATTATTCATCGCTATTACTGTTATGAATTTATACAAAAGCAGTTCACTAAAAAGAAAGATCGCCTACGGTACACTATTGGCATATCTGGCGAGTTGTTTTGCTCTAGTTTTATACCCACCGTTTCAAATTGCTACTGGAATTGTGCTTGGCGCATTCTTGATCTCCCATATACTTGAAGTCTATACAGGATGGAATAAACAGCAGCGAAAGTATAACATTATCATCACCCTTGCTGCAGGTGTAGTAAGCCTCTTGATTGTTGCACTGTTCCTGATTACCCGACTAGATGTGTTAAAGACGACAACCGAAACTGTTTATCCCGGGAAAAGATCGTTCCAGAGCGGAGGCTTTCCTTATAAGCACTTCTTATCGCCACACTTAGGATTTCAATTCACCTCCGAGAATAAGACAGGGAGATACTTAATCGACGGAGTTAATCCGTCTAATCAGAGCGAGGCCTCAAACTTCCTGCTCCTATTACCTTTCTTACTGTTACCCTCAGTAGTCTTGCTAGTATATGAAAAGAAGAAAAATCGACCACTCGACAAGCCATTATTACTTTTAAACCTGCTTTTTATTGTATTTTGCTCACAGCTCTTTGTCCACGCATTCACCCCATTCTCCCATTTCTTGCTTCTAGACAAAGTAGGCACTTGGCGACTGCTTATAGGCATCGGGCTGCTTAATGTAATGGTTCTGGTCGCCTGGATACGTAATTACTCTAAAAAGCCATTTACTTTCAAGTACCGTCATGCGGTCGTCTACTCTCTACTAGTTTTTGCCATCCAGCTTTTACTTGCCTTGGATGCACACAATAACCTTGTCTCTTTCATAAGTCTACGTGGCGCAATATTATTCTCCCTGCCAATACCGATCGTAATATTCTTGCTCCTTAGAAAAAAGTTCGTTCTAGCTCTCTTGTTTTACGTTATATTTTCTGTCTTTATAACATTTCGTGTTAACCCCTTATACAAAGGTCTTGGCATACTCACCAATAGCCCCGTAAGCAAAGAGGTTCGAGATATAGGAGGAAAGACTAACTTTGGTTGGATAAGTGATGGTGGATATCTCCAGAATATAGCATCAATCAATGGCGAACGCTCAATCACTGGAGTATACAACTACCCGCAGCTTGGGCTATGGGATAACATTCCAGGAGCTACTGAGAAAGTGTACAACCGATATGCCCATGTTGGAGCGGTAATCTCAGACGACCTCCCTTCTCGGCCTAAACTGAAATTGGTTTCTCAAGATAGCTTCGTTCTCGAGTCGAACCCTTGTAGTCCAGATCTGAAGAAAATACATGTATCTTACATTGTCACTGCGAATGTATTGAGCGGGAAATGCACATCCAAGGAACGCACTCTGAGTTATCCGAACACCACCCTGTATATATACAAAATTCTATAGTTTTTACTGCTCATTGATATAACTAGCTTATGGTTGTATAATTAAACTAGGTATAGCTATGTATAAAATAAAAAAGAAACGTTCAGTATTAAAGAAAATAGTCCCAGTAGCTATTGTTATTGCTATCTTGGCTGTTTCGTTAGTATATTTTGTGCGTAATCGCAGTTCGAATAAAATATCAAGCGGCACTTCAGGATCGACAATTAACTATAATCCTCCGACGGTAGATGAGTTAGCAGAAACCAAACAGCAGAAAGAAACAATTAGCTCTGGTATTGAGTCCGCCAAAGACAATCCAGCAGGGGACTCAACGGCTACTTCTAAAAAAGTAACGCCGGTAATAAGCTCTTGGAACTACAGTGAGTCAAATCTGCAAGCCAGTGGTTTTGTGCCAGGTGTTATTGAATCAACCGGAACATGTACTCTTACTGTCGTTAATGGATCTCAGTCTGCTTCTGCATCAGTGCCAGGAACGCCTAATGTACAAAACGTAAGCTGTGGCTTGATCAAAATACCTAGAAGTAAACTTGGTTCTGGGTCGTGGAAGTTAACGCTTGAATACTCCTCCCCAGGCCACAGTGGTACCTCGGAGCCACAGATTCAGGAAATAAACTAATGATGATACGAAAATTTTCAGTACATATCTTTATTGCTTTATTTTTCTCCTGTTTAGCCTTATCTCAATTCCAACATATACATGCACTTGATGGATCGGCGTTTCAACCAGGGAACATAATAGATGATAGTAAGTTCTTTTCGCCAAATACGATGACACCTGACGATATACAAAGATTTCTCAATGCAAAAGTACCTACTTGCGACACAAATGGTAGCCAAATATACTCCGGCAGCACAACCCGTGCATCACGCGGTATCTCAATGGGGTATCCACCTCCATTTACCTGTCTAAAGGACTACCAACAGCTCACGACCGCAAAGCCCTTTGAGGCCGGATTATGCAATGGGAATGTAGCTAACACCAGATCAAGCGCTCAAATAATATATGATGTCGCCCAAAGTTGTGGGATCAATCCACAGGTCTTAATAGTGCTTTTACAAAAAGAACAATCGTTACTCACCGATGACTGGCCCTGGAGTATACAATACAGAAGTGCTACAGGATACGGGTGTCCTGATACTGCTCCTTGTGACTCTGAATATTACGGGTTCTTTAACCAAGTTTACAGCGCCGCTAGACAATTCAAACGGTATGGTTTGGATAAGGACCTATTTAGTTATCGTGCTGGCTCTAATAACTATATTCAGTACAACCCTAATGCAGGCTGTGGTGGCTCAACGGTTTATATACAAAATCAAGCAACTGCTGGTTTATATAACTATACACCGTATCAACCTAATACATCAGCACTGAACAATTTGTATGGAAGTGGTGATGGATGTGGTGCATATGGGAATCGTAACTTCTGGAGATTGTTTAACGATTGGTTTGGGAGTACCACTGGTCCTCCTGATTATTCATGTCGTAATGACTCCAACATAGTAGGCACGGGCTCGGGTGGGAAAGTTATTGCAAACCGATTTACAGCAGGAACCGGCGAGAATTTAGCTCTCTCATTCATGAATAACACAGGCTCTAAGTGTATTGAGCTCCATACCTGGGGAAATAACTTTCAATCCTGGATAACGAATGTCGCGACAAACCATCCTGTTTTTGATTCATCTGATGGTGAAATAATCTCAGGAAATGTGACTGGAAGCAACAAGACTGAAATGATTTTCGTTAAGTATAGAAACACTGGTAGCGGTAAAATAGAGATTCACACTTGGAATCCTGGTTATCAGACATGGATGTCTAATGTTGCGACAAATTATCCTGCCTCTAATCCAGCTGATTTTCGTGTAATCGCTGCCGACGTCAACGGAGATGGGCTCGATGAGTTAGTACTTGTTAAGTATAGAAACACTGGTAGCGGTAAAATAGAGATTCACACTTGGAATCCTGGTTATCAGACATGGATGTCTAATGTTGCGACAACCATGCCGACCACGGAGTCGGATAACGGGTACATCATTGGTGGCAACCCTTATGGAGAACCTCGAGATCGTATTATGTTTGTTAAATATCAGAACACTGGTAGCGGTAAAATAGAGATTCACACTTGGAATCCTGGATACCAAACTTGGTCTACGAACATCGCCACTAACCATCCTGTAATGACACTAGCGTCATCGGGAATCATCGCTTTTAACCCCTATAACGAGGGGCAAGACCGCCTAGCACTCGTAAAGTACCAAGGAACCGGTAGCGGTAAAATCGAGGTACATATTTGGAATCCTGGATACCAAACCTGGTCTACGAACAATGTAACGAGCTACGGTTCGCTCTAGTAGCCCTTGGACATCAAATTCCATAGATCTTCGCGAGATATTTTTCTATAACGACTAAGTTTAATTCGTTTAAGAATATATAACGGCATTCGAATAATCCCAACTAACCGACCCTTGAGTACTTTGCGTATTGCTCCATGTCGTTTTTGTCTTCTAAGTGTGATGATTGTTTCTATATCACCCCTTATGAGTTTGGGTAAGATTCTGATAATTAAAATTATAGGGAAGTTTTTTAATAGCATGCCTGTGTTGTTCCGGAATGTCATATAAAGCGAGAATCCTGGATTCTTTCCTGAGCTTGCTGAACCCATGTGAAATGCTCGAGCATCTGGTACTAGATAGTTATCCCAGCCCATAACAACGGCTCGTGTTACGAGATCAACGTCTTCAAGATACATAAAGAAGCTTTTATCAAGCACTTGGTCGCCAAAGGGTTGCTTCTCAATAAAAGCCCTGGATATCATGCATGCAGCTGCGTTAACTCCAAACACTCTTTTTGGGCCAAACTCTTTTACGTAATAGTTTCGCCAGTTACCTTGAGTTCCCTGACCATTGTGCGACACAAAAATATGGGTAGAGTCCACTATGTTGTGGTTATAGTAGTCTAGCGTAGTCCCTTGAAATAGTGCACCCTTGGGCTTGAGAGACGCGAACGTAATGATTTTACTTGTCCAGGCAGAATCAAGTGTCGCATCGCTATTAATTAACGCTACGTGACTTACTGATTCGTCCTTCAATGCCTCTTTAATGCCAATGTTATTTGCAACTGCAAAGCCGCTGTTGTAGCCTGTTTGTATTATTTCAATCTTTGGAAATTGTTTGGCAACAAACTCAACTGAATCGTCCTTTGAGTCATTATCGACATAAATTATATGGGTATTCTTATAGGTCTGAGCCCCAAGTGACACGAAACACTCTTCTAGTAGGTCTCTGTTATTCCATCCGACAACAATATATGTAACCCTACTCATCTTCACGCTCCATTTGTTGATCCCAACCAGAATTCGACATTGGAATTTCATACATGGCTTGAGATAGGAGTGGACTGAAAGTAGGAAGTGGTACGTTATGGTCTAAGGGTCCAATGTACTCAAAAACTGAATGAGCCCATAGAATAGATTTAATGTCTGTCGAAACATGTATTCTACTTAGACTTTTCTTTGTATGTCTCTGGGTAATATGATCTTTATTTACAGCGTATACTAAGCCAGATACTTGTCTAATATCTCGAACCCACTCAACATCACCAAAGAAAGTATTGTCTCCAATTTTTATATCTTTGAAAAGTGGCTGGATGCCATAATTACTATCAACAAAACCGGCATCAATTATGGTTCCGTCAGGGCCAACTACTAAAGGCTGAACTAAGCTATCGCTCGCATTGGCTACAGATGCCAATTCACCTAGCATTGTGCTTGCTCTAGGAACTATTGCATGATTGCATACTACGACTGTGCTATAAATAGCCTGTCCGAATGCAGCTATCATATATTCAGATTCTGTATCAGGTATGATTGTTGCGTCTACTTTTTTACTTTTTGAGGCATACTTTAAGTACCAACTACCTATAATAATTTCACAATCGTTATAGTCTTGCATACTCATTAATTTCTCTACCCAGCGGGCTGCAGCTGGCTGGCGATTAGGAATCACCTGGCCGATCACTATACTATATTTCGTGGATGGATATTGAACTTTGTAGAATCCTGGTTTTCCGAACATCGATTCAACTTTTACATCTATTTTCTGTCGATTAAAGTGATCTTCGACAGTTTTGGTGCCTGCTGCAAAAATATATTTCTTATTACTGATAGATGCTGCAGTTGAGGTTTTCGCAGCCCTCCAATGATATAGCACACTAGGTATATGCACGATCTTGGGGTTAAATCGATCGATCACTCGCCATAAAAGGTCATAGTCCTGGCTCCCGTTACATTCCGCTCGCAATCCATCAACAGAATCAATGAGTTCTTTTTTGATTACAGTAAGGTGGTTTATGTAGTTAAGATTTTCAAATAAATGGGGCGACCAATCTGGCTTACATAATGGCTGAAAATGTCTCTGTCCATCGTGCGTGATCTTATCTTCGTCTGTATAGATAACATCGGCACCATCTTTGACCGCCTTTATCATTGAATGAATAGCGCAGGGATGAATAGTATCATCGTGATCAATGAATACAATATAATCTCCGACTGCCGATGCTATTCCTATATTCGTATTCTCAGAAATACCAACATTCTTGGCTTTCACCACTTTGATTCTATTGTCAATTTCGGAACATGATTCTACGAAGTCAATTGATTCGCTTTTATCGGAAACATTTACTAGTATTAGTTCCCAGTTTTGATAGTGTTGATTTATGACAGAGTAAATCATTTCACGTAGATGCGTAGGATCAGTATTATAAATGGCTGACACTAAACTAAATTTAATTGAGTCCGGTGATGAACCATCTACAAAACATTGCCTTTCATTATTTACAGCCCAGGAATGGTATTCCCTCCGTTTTGAGATACGAAGATAACGACGATATAGTTGCGCTAAGGGCCTTAGTGCACGCTTAAACTTTTTGGCAAGGTATCCAATTACTTTAAATTTCAATGAATGTTCCATTTTATTTATACTCAATTTTCATATTTGTGAATGGATGAGTAGTGGCATGAGGCAAAGAATGACCCCCAGTTTGGAAACTATGGATATTCTTAATTCTATCGTACACCTTACTGAAATCATTACTTTCTATAGCTACTGTCATTTTATATGTGCCGTCGGTAAATACGTTGTCGACAACTGTCTCCATGATAATTAAATCCCCTTGGTGTACAGTCTTTGTTTTTAGCTTCAAGATATGATTATTAGTTGCAAAAACGGTTGAATCACTCTGGTCTTGAAATATAAAGCTAATCGAAGGCTGTTTTATCATTTCACTTGTAATTTTGTAAGTGATTCTGAAACCAAGCTTCTCAGATGGTGTGAATGTATTCTGTTTTTTACCTGTTTCAGGATCGAAAGTCAGTACTTCTGCAATCTCGGCCCCTCCTTCACCGTCTTGGAGTATGGACTGATCTTTACTGTTGACACGATCAAGCCGGACCTCTGCTGCTCGTAAGTTTAGAGATTCGTATAATTCCGCTGCGCTTTCGGGATCACCGTCAATTATAACTTTGCCGTCCTGTATTAATACGCAGCGATCACAAAACTTTCTAACAGCACTCATGTCATGCGTGACCAGGATAACAGTTTGTTTTTGTTTCTTTATATCTATGAAGTAATCGAAGCACTTTTTCTGAAAATCCATATCTCCCACAGCCAATACTTCATCGATCAATAAAATATCACTACGTGCCCTAATGGCAATAGAGAAAGCAAGTCTAACCTGCATTCCTGATGAATAATTTTTTAACTTTTGATCCATAAACTTTTCAAGTTCAGCAAAGTTTACAATTTCATCGTACATAGCAATCATTTCTTTACGGTCAAAACCTAGTAAGGCGCCATTTAAGAAAACATTTTCTCTTCCAGTTAATTCTGGATTAAATCCTACGCCAAGCTCTATAAAAGGAGTTAGCTTTCCTGTGACGCTTATTGATCCTTTGTTCGGGACATAAATACCGGCTAGCAACTTGAGTAAGGTACTTTTACCACTGCCGTTTCTGCCAACAATTCCAAGAAACTCACCTTCATTTACTTCGAAGTTAATGTCATTTAGCACTGTTTGTTTTTCAAAAGTCCTACTACCCTTCAGAAGATTAACGAAAAGACCTTTCAAAGAAGAGTGTTTTTGGTGGGGTAGTTTAAACGACTTATTTACGTTTTTTACACTTATTGCAGTATTGACCATATCTATAGGTCCTCTGCGAAATTCTCTGATTGGTTTTTAAAGTAGAAAACTCCAATAAACAACACAAACAAAGTGATTAAATAAGGAATAAATCTTGCAAAATTACTTTCAAATACACTGCCTATGGTCAGTGATTCATTGGTAACTACTACGTATCGCGCATCCTGAACTGCCGTTGCGATCGGACTTATCATCAATATTTTCTGAAAAGATTGATTAGTAACTAGAGAAAGCGGATAGAGAACTGGGGTTAGGTAAAATAGACCTTGAAGAGCAACTTCCCAAATGTGTGTTACGTCTCGATATTTTACAAAAGCAGTGGCGAGTATTAGTGATATGCCTAGAGAAAATAAATATAGCTGTGCTAGTATTAGAGGCAGTAGCGATATACTTTTCATAATATCAACTTGATTAATTAGAAGGAACACGAATACAACAATCAGGTTTAGTCCAAGATTAATTAATGCAGTGACGCTGCTTGAGAGAACTATAATCCATCGTGGTATTCTAATTTTTCGTATCAAATCCCCTCTACCGACTATACTGCCGAGGCTAAGGCTCGTCATTTCAGCAAAAAAGCTCCAAAGTACAATTCCAAGCAATAAATATATCGGATAATGAGGGATACTGCCCCCTAGTTTTAGGAATTTAACGAATACAACATACAAAATAAAAAATAGCATTAAGGGGCGCAATAAAGACCAGGCATAGCCGAGTACTGATCCCTGATATCTCAGTTTGAAATCTGTACGCACTAACTCACTAAGAAGGATTCGATTTTTTTTGGAAATAATATGATTCATAAGATAAGTACTTTAGTATTATATGATAGTAGATAGAATCATGGAAAAGATATTTATAGTAATACCCAACTGGAATGGCGCTGATTTTATAGCCCCCTGTTTGAAGTCACTCAAAAAACAATCTATAAACGCTCAAGTAGTCGTTGTAGATAATGGATCTGTCGATGAATCCGTAGCCATTATTGAATCAGACTTCCCTGAGGTACATCTTATCAAGTTGGACCATAACACTGGATTTGCTGGTGGTGTGAATACCGGTATTTCATATGCTATTGATCAGGGTGCTAAGCTGGTTGCACTATTCAACAATGACGCTATAGCAGATAAAGATTGGCTCAAAAATCTCGTTAGTGCAGCACGGGAACATTCGGAAGCTGGGATTATTACAGGCAAGTTCATGAGAATGGACAAAAAACATATTGATAGTACTGGTGATTTTTATAGTGTCTGGGCGATGCCATTTCCCCGAGGAAGAAACCATGTAGACAAAGGCCAGTATGATACTGCAGAGTATGTTTTTGGAGCTAGTGGTGGCGCGAGCTTATACCGCGCAAGTATGTTGGAAAAGATTGGATTATTTGATGAGGAGTTCTTCGCGTACCTCGAAGATGTAGACATAAGCTATCGCGCGCAGTTGGCCGGCTGGAAAGTTTGGTATGAGCCCTCGGCTGTTGCGTACCATATGGTAGGTGGCACAAGTTCAAAACTTGGTAGCTTTAGCAGGTACCATTTCACAAAAAACTTCTACATGACGTACGCCAAAAATATGCCAGCAAGACTATATTGGAAGTATGGACCACGATTCATCGTACAGGCAGCCAGAATGCTCATCACGAGTGTGCTTAAAGGCGGTGGCTGGGCGTACATAAGAGGAGTCGCTCGTGCTTTTGCCAATACACCTCATCTAATCCGAGAACGACGACGCATACAAAGCTCAAAGACTGTCAGCAACGAATACATCGATTCACTTCTTTATAAAAGTCGTCCACCAAAAATTCCTAACTTATAGTTTTTTAGCTGTTGGCTTCTGGCCCAACACCAATCCAGCAGTTATCCACCATGAGGCAGCAATAGCTTCGTTGGTCCAAAGATGCATGATGAGGCAAAGCACTCCGTAGGCTACCGCACTCGCCAATAGGCACGAAGCGAGTAGACTTCGATTCCTAGCCAATAGATAAAGAACATATCCCCAAATGGCCATAAATAGACCAAGACCGATGATTCCAACTTCGTAGCCTATTTGCACGTAGTAGTTCTCGGTAAGTACCCCTCCGTTGGGATTCTGGATCGAAACAATACCGGCCGTACCTGGGCCATGACCGAGTGGTTTACGTACGATTGCCCTGGCTCCATCGAGAGCCAACCGGGCGTGAAGCTGGTTTGAGTCTTCGCTGGCTTTTGTGGACTCATCGCTATGAAGAATGATATTTTGGACGACATATTGGTCGCGAAAAATATATCCTCCGGCGCCAAGAACACTTAACCCTACAATGCAAACGAGGGCGATTAATTTAGCGTGCTGCTTGAGCCAGCTCCGAAACTGCAAAACAAAAAGAGCTAATACAGCAATCAAAACCCCTATAAGTCCCCCTCTAGAAAACGTCAGAAACAGGGCAAGTCCAAATAGGAGACTGATCCCGGCAAATAACGTACGTCGATTCTTGTGATCGAAAAACAAACCAATCGATACACTAAGTGGCAAAATTAAATATGCAGCCAGGGAATTCGGGTCACGTAATGTAGACATTATTCGTGGAAGATCGGGCTTATCGTCAATGAAGAAATTCGGTTTTACGCCACGGACAGTGCTGTAGCCTAAGTGAGTCAAAATATCTTTTGGAAAGAAATACTGCATGACACCGAGCAGCGCAACTATTGCAGAGACAACCAGAATTAGTTTGACGATTTTTTGATTCGTAACCATACGCGGCGCAAGTAATACTGACCCAAAACCAATAATGACATACGCAACAACTCGAAGATCATATAATGAACCGAGAAGTGCAGTCCGAACATAAATATCACGATTTATTCCCCAAATGAGAACAAACGCTAGAGCGTAAGCAATAGATAGCCCTAAAAGTGTATTAAACGCTTTATTTTGCTTTGATTTTATATATACGAGGCCGATAACCAGTAGAGCCAGAAGCCCCGTCAAACCGTCTTTGGCTAACTTCCAGATTTCTAGGTCGCCGGTAACCAGACTAAGCGACTGAGATAGAAATATATGAAAGGGCATATAAGCCAGCAAAAAGTAAGCTCCGCGGACTGGTAGGCGTTTGATAGTTTCCATTCTATAATTGTACTCATAATGACCAAAAACGACCTAGAAAAACATATTGTCATCGATGCTCGGATTCGTCGGGCAAGTACCGGCCGCTATGTGGATAGGCTCGTAGAACACCTACAGGCCATCGACCATCAAAACCACTATTCGATCCTGGTTAATCCGGAAGACACCTGGAAACCTTCAGCAACAAACTTTGAAGCTGTGCCGTGTCCGTATGCTCAGTTTTCGCTCAATCCTGGCGAACAGATTGGTTTTGCACGCCAACTTAAAAGCTTACAAGCCGACCTTGTCCATTTTCCAATGAATCAACAACCCCTGTTATATCGTGGAAAACGGGTCACATCCACGCTCGATCTGACCATGCTTCGATTCACTCGTGCCGGCAAAACGCCATTACCGATTTTTTGGATCAAGATGCTCGGCTATCGATTTCTGTTTTGGTACAGTAACAAAAAATCCGAAGCAGTTATAACTATAAGTAATTATGTAAAAGACGACCTAGCTCGTCATTATCCTTTCACAAAAGGGAAGACCACTAACACTTATTGCGCCAGTGAACCCCCCTTGCCTGGTCGCCAAAAAGCACCCGACTACATTGACGCTAAAACGCCATTCCTGTTGTGTGTCGGTACCGCCTTCCCTCACAAGAATCTATCGGCAGTCATCGATGCCCTTCCCGCTCTTCAGATCGATCATCCAAAACTTAAAGTAATACTTGTTGGCAAAAAAGAACAGTACTATGAGCGACTTGACCGATACATCAAAGATAGGAATTTTGAGGATAGCGTAATCACCACTGGATTTGTTGATGACAGTGAGCTTAAGTGGCTCTATCAACACTGTGCCGCATACGTCTTCCCGAGCCTTAGCGAAGGCTTTGGACTGCCAGGGTTGGAAGCTATGGTTCACGGGGCACCAGTTGTCAGTAGTAACGCTACCTGCCTTCCTGAGATTTACGGCGATGCGGCGCTCTATTTCAACCCCAACGACACCGATGATATCGTTCAGAAAATTTCACGGGTTTTAACAGACACAAAATTCCGAGAACAACTCATAGCCCGTGGCCACACCCAGGCCGCCAAATATTCTTGGCGTCGGATGGCTGAACAAACTCTCGCGGTATATAAAAATGTTCTTGGACAATGAAGCTAGAAAATATAGTCGACTTTAGCCCGCTTGCCGAATTAAATAAGCATAAATCACACGATATACTCTATACATTTATCTGGATCGTAGCAGTAATGGCGGTAATTATACTTGGTGCTTTATGGTCGAGTGTAGCCATACAACTCATAGGATACTTTGGAATTTTCGTTGGGCTAGGGCTTTTTATCTATAGTAGTATCCAGACAAATAAACATCGTCGGGCAATCTTAGCCCAATTTGCTGCCGTAAACTCATGGCAATATTCCGAAGGTAGTCGAGATGTCAGCAAGGTAGGTACAGTATTTTCTCTTGGCCACAGTAGAAATATGCAAAACATATATATGGGAACGAGCCACGGCCTGCCGTTCCGCTTGTATACCTACAGCTATGTCGTGGGCTATGGTAAAAACCAACAAATCTACGATCTACAGGTATTTGAACTTGCCCTGCCTCGCTCACTCCCACACATGGTAATTGATTCCTTGGTTGAGGGCGGCAACGGTGGTAGGTCTACACTACCAATTGAATTTGCCGAGTCCCAAAAGATAGAACTTGAGGGTGATTTCTCTAAGTATTTCTCGCTCTATGCCCCAGATAACTACGGCATTACCGCACTCACCGTACTAGCTCCTGACGTCATGGAAACCCTAATGAAGTTTGCCGCTTCCTGCGATATAGAAATCATACAAGATAGGTTGTACTTTTTCTGGCCTGATATCCCGGGAAGTCAAAAATCATATCAAGATATATTCACCACAGTTAACCAGGTGCTCGATCAGACGCTTCGCAAACTGACGACGAGCGATATTTTCGCATCAAAAAACCAAGCCATGGTCCAGAGCAAAGCTTCGATTTCAGGGAGTAAACTTGTCAAAAGTTGGTGGAATTCCACAACTAAACTTGCCCTACTGTTTACGGGTATGATTTTCGCCTATAGCAGCAGTGTACTTATCGGTGGAGACGCGGGCATTACTATCAGCTTTATATCTTTTGTCCTGATCGCCATCGGGGCTTTAGTATATGTAGTCTCGTACATCGGCCAAGGAATTACTCGGGCCAAGAAGCGTAGCGACCTCAAGGACCGGAAGTTCTCCTAAGCTTCAGCGTCGGCTGGAGCTTTGAGGACAATATGACGATCGCGACCAAATCCTTCTGATTCGGTAGTAATACCATGCTCGCCAGCTATC
>CAZBRN010000010.1:0-21544 GCA_964494545.1 uncultured Candidatus Saccharibacteria bacterium
TAATAAAGATGAGGCAGTGTTACGATCGTTTCTTGATGATTATGCTCAGCAAATGCCCAGAACCATGCTCCGATATGCTATCGAAAAATTTGATGCTTCCACTAGGGCTGTCTATTTAGCTAAAAAGCTTTAAACTTAAACCATAACAATAAAGGAGTTTTATGAAAGTAAATTACCCAGCGCTCTACATGATCGCGCTTATGATATTTGTGGCTATTGATGGTCTCTGGCTCGGACTTATCGCTAAGAATCTGTATGCGACTGAACTAAAAGGCTTGATGACCAACCAAGTTAAATGGGGTGCAGCTATCTTGTTCTATGTAGTATATATTGGGTTCTTAATCTATTTCGCCATCGATCCTGCACTTCAAGGGCAATCACTATCGCTTGCCATGCAAAAAGGGGCGCTTTTTGGGCTCGCGACGTATGCTACATATGATCTGACGAACTATGCAACACTTAAAGGTTTTCCTCTCAAAATTGTAATTATCGATCTTATTTGGGGAACAGTTCTCAGTGCTAGCGTTGCCTCTGTAGCGTATTTAGTGTATACAAAGGTTATATAAAATAACCGGAGAAGAGAATATGAACAAACAACTTAAAGGTTTTATGGATTTTGTACGCGCTCAAGGCGTCGTTGGCTTAGCGGTCGGACTCGCAATCGGCTCATCTGCAGGTGCTGCAGTGAAAGCAATCGTTGATGGTTTCATTAGCCCACTCGTTGGATTTATCCTAGGTGGGACAGACCTAACCGCAACTACATGGGACACAGGTCTCAATCGTGGAGGTCACGAACTCGTATTTGCTTGGGGTGCAATCGTCAATGCTTTGATTGTTCTTTTAGCTACAGCTGCAGTGATCTACTACATCATTCACGGTTTGAAGCTCGACAAGATCGACAAAACAAAGAAATAGGTAGTATAATATACTCCTAGGGCATTACCGCTAGCGGGGCCTCCAGAAAGGAGTGCTTATGCCGGAACTACAATTCACCGAACCATAAACCGCCAGAGAAATCTGGCGGTTTTTTTATGTACGTTAAAAAGGAGAAGTATGGAACAAATCTACGGTGATTTTAGCGGTAAAGATATTATCAGTGTGGCTCAGTTTACGCCCGAAGATGTTACCCAAGTTTTTATGCAAGCTGAAGCCATGAGAATGGCCGTCGAAAAGGGAAAAGCAATGGCTATGCAAACCGGAAGGATAATGACCAATCTATTCTACGAACCGTCCACTCGAACGTCATCATCCTTCTCGGCTGCTATGCAGCGACTCGGTGGTGGTGTCATCCAAATAAACGACGTGAAATACTCATCAGTCAGTAAAGGCGAGAATTTGCCCGATACGGTACGAACGTTGGCGGAACTTTGCGATGTCATTGTCTTGCGCCATCCCGAGAAAGGTTCAGCTGAAGCTGCAGCAGAGGCAACAGAAATCCCAATAATCAACGGTGGTGATGGGATTGGCGAGCATCCTTCGCAAGCACTGCTCGATCTATTTACGATCAAACGCGAGCAGGGAACACTTGACGAGAGAACCGTCACCATGGTCGGCGATCTGAAGCACGGACGTACAGTACACTCATTAGCTCGGATGCTCATGCCGTATGGCGCCAAGCTGCAATTTGTGTCGCCAGATAGCCTGCGAATGCCCACTGCTCAAGTAGAGGAATGCCGAGAAGCTGGGCTTGAAGTCGTAGAGACCAGTAACCTCGATGAAGTACTGGGCGAAACAGACGTGCTATATGTAACTCGTGTTCAAAAAGAGCGATTTAAGAACAAAAAAGCCTACCAAAAAGTAAAAGGAAGCTACCGTGTGAATCCTGAAGTAATGGCCCGGGCCCCCGGGACAATGACCCTTATGCATCCGCTGCCTCGGAACAAAGAGATAGCCGCGTCTGTAGACGCTGATCCCCGAGCAGCATATTTCCGCCAAGTCAAAAACGGGATGTATGTTCGTATGGCGCTATTGAATCTGGTTTTGGCAAACCACCATTAAACTCGTACTATGATGATATGAAAACCAACCCCAAGCTCACACCAGATCAAGTTGATTCACTAAAAAACAAAGCTACAGAAGCGCCTTTTACAGGGGAGTATCTTCATAACGATAAACAGGGTATGTATTCCTGCGCAAACTGTGGCGCAGAACTATTTGCCAGCAGTACGAAATTTGATAGTGGTAGCGGCTGGCCAAGTTTCTTTGATGTTGCGAAGTCTGGGGCCGTTAAGCTGGTAGAAGATTCTAGCTTGGGTATGAAGCGGGTCGAAGCTGTCTGTGCTACGTGTGACGGACATCTCGGGCATGTTTTCGACGATGCCTATGATCAGCCAACGGGGTTGCGATATTGCGTCAATTCGAGCAGTTTAGATTTCAAAGAAACCAAGAAATAAACCTTATTGTTCTGAGTAATATTTCTCGCCCCAGATGGCAAGTTGTTGCAATGCTGGGATAAAGTCGTTACCTTTGGCAGTGATTGTGTATTCAACGCGCGGCGGTGTCTCGGCGAATGATTTCTTGGTAATTATACCGAGTCGTTCAAGATCGTCGAGCCTTTGAGATAGCGTTCGTGGGCTGATTCCGGTAAGCGATCGTTCGAGTACGCTAAATCGTTTTGGGCCTGTTGTGAGATCGCGAAGTATCAGGGCAGACCACTTATTACCCAATACACTCAGGGCAGAAGCTAGGCAGCCCTCTCGTGATTCGATATCTGAACAGTCATTATTTTTCATACTTTACAATGTATAGTATTAGGAATATACTTCTTACTATACAAAGTATAGCACAAAGAAATGGAGAATTGTATGAATGGCAAAATTATCGAAGCCCTCAACTGGCGTTATGCCGTTCAAAAATTTGATACTACAAAAAAAGTAGACCAGAAAGATCTCGATACGATTCTTGATGCAGGACGCTTGGCACCTAGCGCATTCGGCATCGAGCCATGGCATTTTATCGTTATTGAAAACGCGGAACTCAAACAAAAACTCCACGATGAAGCAAGCAGGCAAGATAAAGTAGCGGATGCTCCTGTTTTTGTCGTTGTCGCCAAGCGAACAGACGTAAGAACAGCTATAGCCAAAGAGCGCGTTGAACGAACTGCAAAAGCTACCAAGATGGATGAATCAGTATTCCAAGGTCTACACGATATGATTGATGGCTCAATAAAATCTCTTGATGACGCAGCGCTAAATACATGGATAACATCTCAGGTATATATTCCTCTCGGTACAATGATTGAAGCAGCAGCTATGTTAGGTGTCGATGCCGGCCCAATGGAAGGCATGGATCGTGCCAAAGTTGATGAAATCCTTGGCCTTTCTGAAAAAAATCTCACCAGCGCATATGCAATAGCATTTGGCTATCGAGGTGAAGACCCAGCCGCAGAACGACCAAAGGTTCGTCGAGCCACAGAAGATGTGATCACCTACCTCAAATAAACACCCACGACAGATACCAGACATTTACCCACAAAATATTGTAAAATGTAGGTAAAGTATGAATAAGTTTTTGGAGTGTGAATGTCAGCTGCAAGTAAAGGACTAATCGATCAGTCCTACGGTGGAGCTCAAATATTTAGTGCCGAGAGCGAATCGGGTGCCGCACTTCATGCACCTTCACGCTTTGATATGATTATTGTCGAAGGCAGTAATTTTACTAATACAGCTCAGACGCACATATATATTGAAAGTGGACAAGCTGCTGATCGAAACCCAGATGTTAACACGGCAGCCCAAGAAATAGTAGCGAACAATGCTCAAGAACACTCAATTACATTGAAAGAGATGGATCATTTCAATCGTGGAGCAGAGATTACGATTGATTTAACACAATCTCAAAAAGACCTTAATCGGCGTTTTGATATTTTGCGAATAAACGAGTAAAGCTAAATTACGCGCGTTGCCTGATACAATACAACTATATGAAAGATAAAAATACTATTCCTACCAAGCTTTTCTGGGTTGATCTCGAAATGACCGGGCTCGATGCAAATAACGATGTTATTCTGGAAATCGCCGCCGAAGTGACCGATTTTAATTTCCGTACCATTGCCAGCTATGAAGCACGAATCGCTCATCCACGAGAACTCGTCGCCAGCCGGATGCAACTCAATAATTGGTGGCAATCATACCCTCATAACAGGGATGAATTTCTCAAGAAATTGGGCGAAGGCAAAGAACTACTAGTCGTTCAAGACGAACTAATCGCACTTCTCGAAGATCAATTTGGCAAAGAACCAGCAGTGCTTGCAGGGAATTCGATCCATAGTGACCGAGCATTTATAAAGTCATATTGGCCAGAACTTGATCTAAAATTACACTATCGGATGCTAGACGTCAGTAGCTTTAAGATTTTGATGCAGGGTAAATATGGTCATGTGTTCGATAAAGACTCGAATCACCGGGCATTCGATGATATCCAAGCTTCTATTGCCGAATTACAAGATTATCTCAATTGGTTTAGTAATGAATCATAAACAAGTTGAAGAATATCTATTGAGCTTTCCTAACACTCGTTTGGATTATCCTTTCGGCAAAGACGCTGCCGTGTATAAAGTAAAAATGCCGACTGATTCTGAGGGTGATGACAAAATGTATGCAATTATCGCTGAAGGATCCGATCCTTTACGTATAAGCCTCAAATGCGACCCTCAACTTTCAAAGCTACTACGCGAAAAGTACATTACGGTCATGGAGGGCTATCATCTCAATAAAAAACACTGGAACACTATCATCTTGAGTGGTGAAATTGAATGGACTGAAATCCAAGGTTTTATCCATCATAGTTATGATCTTGTGACCGGTGCAGAAAACGCCTACCCCAAAGCTGGCTAGTTGGCGGTGTCTTTGAGTAGTAACGTAACCCCGTTTTCGGCATTTTGAAGGATCAATTTATTCTGAGGTTTGGTTGTACTCACTCGAAGTGATCGCAGATCTGCTTGGTACTTCGAGAGTTCGGTTTTCATATATGCTTTGAACTCCTGATCGAAACTGTTATTCTGAGCAGCATATGCAAGTGCTGCGTCAGTTTTTGGATTCTTTTTTAATCCTAGTACTTTATCGTTCAGCTTCTGACTCTTTTTAGGGAGCATAGTAATAACTTGTACTTGGGTGGTTTTTACGCTCAAAGATACATTATTAGCCAAGGTGAGAGTCTTCGTATCACGAACTGACTTTTCGGTTTTAGTGACGTTCGCGATGCGGATAATTTCTGCTTGTTCTTGAATGAGTTCCGTCAATTTCGCGGTATTAGCGCTACTGCTACTACCAATAACAGAAGCCAAGATAAACCCTACGACTATGAACACAAATATACCCCCAGCTATGATTGCTATGCGTGATTTAGTCGAATTGCCTTTAGGCAGTAAGAATGGACTCTTTGGGGCTGGTGCTGGACCCGACTTCATAAAGAAATCATATTGATTAGGTGCTGCTGTAGGCGCACTCGGAGCCGGTGGAGTAACAGGAGTTTGGGGCGTATATGGATCTTGTGGCTGCATAAGCACTATTTTAACAGCCCTAGCTCCTTAGTCCAAAGACTAGAGGTTTCTCCTATAACAGGGGAGAAAAATGTGATTTTGTGTAGATTGGTATTTTATATAGTTTATAGTCGCATGATGCTTGCACTTTCTACTTTGGTGGTTTCACACTAAACTAGAGGTATGGATGCGGTAGAAGAGATCAAAAATAGGCTGAGTATAGACGATGTCGTATCGCAATATCTTGAATTAAAACGCTCTGGACGAAACTTTAAAGGGCTCAGTCCATTCAGCCAGGAGCGTACTCCAAGTCTTATGGTTAGCCCTGAAAAACAGATCTGGCATGACTTTAGTAGTGGCAAGGGCGGCGATATGTTTAGCTTTGTCATGGAACTTGAAGGCATCGATTTTAAAGCGGCACTTGATCTACTAGCTCGGCAGGCAGGCGTTGACCTGACTAAATTCCAGCGAGCCGGCAGTGGGGAAGCGAGCAAACAAAAAGAGTCGCTCTATACCGTTCTCGAATTGGCTGCCAAATTTTATCAAGTACATCTTGCCCGAAGTAAAAATACTCTCCAGTATGTAGTAACCCAACGTCAGTTTAGTAAGCAAACCGCTACCACCTATCGGCTCGGCTACTCACCAAATCAAGACGATGCGCTTGTTAAATTTTTGAGGAGTAAAGGTTATTCCGATGATATTATTAAAAAAGCTGGACTCGGCACAAAACGATACCGTGGATTTGGCGATATGTTCCGAAATCGACTAATGGTGCCTTTGCAAGATAGTACCGGGCGAGTCATTGGTTTTACAGCTCGACAGCTCGACGCCAATCCCGACGCACCAAAGTATATTAATACACCAGCAAGCCCTGTGTATGATAAAAGTAGACATGTCTTTGGACTTCATTTAGCAAAAGATGCAATTCGTAAGCAAGACTATGCAGTAGTCGTGGAAGGCAATCTCGATGTAATAGCCAGCCACCAAGCGGGTGTCGAAAACGTTGTAGCTACTGCGGGAACTGCCCTCACAGATGCGCACCTGAAAGCACTAAGTAGGTTTACGGCAGATATCCGCTTGGCGTTCGACCAAGACGAAGCAGGGTTACGGGCTACCGAGCGAGCAATCCCGATCGCCAGTAATGTTGGCGTAAGTTTGAGTATTGTCAGTGTGCCCGAAGGCAAAGATCCTGATGAGCTGTGCAAAAAAGACCCGGAAGCATGGAGACAAGTAGTTACGAAACCGCAATACGCCATTGATTGGATCATGGACCGATATGCTAGCATCCTTGATCTATCTACCTCACAAGGCAAGCGAACATTCAGCGACCGTGTTTTAGCGGTCATTGATGATCTGAGCGACAGTGTCGAAAAAGACCATTACCTCAATAAAACTGCCGAAATGCTAGGTGTGAGTGTCGATGCGCTCCGTCTAAAATCTGCCAATGTCGTTCGAAAAGCGCCCGTGCGGGAGATTAAGAAATTACCAGAGATGCCTTTGGTTGATGGTGGCACAGCCGACCAGCTTAAAGCTCAAAATAAAATCATGGCCTTGACCTTATTTCTACCGAGCCTTCGGACTTTTCTCGAACCGCTGACTCCTGAGATGTTTTTGAAGCCAGAAGCTCAAGGTTTGCTCAATTTTTTGAAATCAGAACCAGAATATAGCTATGAAGCCGAGCGAGAAGGTACCTCTGATTTTCATCTGTTGCCCGAAATCGTAGAATATGGTAAAATTCTGTCATTATTATATGAAGAACTCTATCAGAATCTCGAGGTTATAGAGCTTCGTTATGAAGCCACTCGATTGCAGATTCGTCAGATAGAAACATACGTAAAAACGAAAAAAAGCCAGCTCGCACGTGCCATGCAAACGGCTAATGAGCAAGAGACAGATCAACTGCTCGAGGCTGCAAAAAAGCTCGATGTTCTATTAAAGTCAGCCAAGGAGACCCACAGATAATATGGTAAAGAAACAAGCCCCAAAAAAAGATCAAACCCCACCAACCCGAGAAGAATCAAAAGCTGATTTAGTCGCCAAAGCTAAACTAACCGGTGAAATCGCTCAACGCGATATTACGGCAATTTTCCCCGATACTCCAGACAATGTTGATTTGCTTGATCACCTCTACACAGAGCTTGCCGATAACAACATTAAGATTACAACAGCTGCCGATGCGAACGGGCCTGAATTTAGTGAAGACTGGGTTGCTGAAGATAACGAAGAAATTGTCATTACCGACAAACTGTATCTCGACGACGTTGCTGACGATTCTGTTCGATTGTACCTTCGAGAAATTGGTAAAATTCCTCTTTTGAAAGCCGACGAAGAACTGGCACTTGCGCAACGAGTGGTTGCCGGCGACAAAGATGCCAAAGACCAAATGGCCGAAGCAAACATGCGACTCGTGGTCAGTATCGCAAAGCGATATGTTGGTCGCGGACTCGATCTACTTGATCTTATCCAAGAAGGTAACACCGGGCTTCTCCGGGCTGTAGAAAAATTTGATCCAGACAAAGGATTCAAGTTTAGCACCTACGCAACATGGTGGATTCGTCAGGCTATTACGCGCGCTATAGCCGACCAAGCACGTACTATTCGTATTCCGGTGCACATGGTTGAAACCATCAACAAATTGCTTCGAACGCAACGCCGCCTGACCCAAGAACTAAACCGTGAACCATCAAACGAAGAGATCGCCAAAGAGATGGAAATCGACGTCGAAAAAGTCGAACACATTATGAAAATCAAACAAGATATTAGTTCACTAGATGCATCTGTACGCGACGACGAAGAAGACTCCGTGCTAGGTGATTTCATCGAAGACGAAGATACCGTTAGCCCAGAAGAATCAGCCACCGGACAACTTCTCAAAGAGCACGTCAAAGATATGCTTGGAGCACTCACCGAACGTGAACAAAAAATCCTGAAACTACGCTTTGGCCTGGAAGATGGCAAGAGCCACACACTCGAAGAAGTAGGGCAGGAATTTAACGTCACCCGTGAGCGTATTCGTCAGATCGAAGCCAAAGCTCTCGCAAAACTCCGCAAACATAAAGACGCTAAGAAGTTACACGATTATATTTCATAGAAAGGCTGCAATATGAAAATTATTGGAATCGGCGGAAAAGTACGTAGCGGCAAGGATACGCTTGCAGATATGCTAATCGAAAAAGGCTTTTACGGAGTCTCTTTCGGCGATATCGTACGTGATTTTTCCCGCGAACGTCATGCCGACAAACCAGATCCAATCTCAATTGCCAACCTGACAGATACTTCTAATTGGCTACGCGAAACTCGAGGTGCAGACGTAATTTTAAAAGAAGCACTAGCTCAATTTGAGCGAGCGCAAAAGACAGCCGATTACATTGGTCTGGTTTTGTACAGTGTCCGAGCGCCGATAGAAGTGGACTGGATCTTAGGTCATGGCGGCCAGCTAATTTGGGTCGAAGCCAGCGACCAGGTTCGCTATGACCGAAACGCTTCAAGCCAGAGGCAAGGCGAAACCCAGATTACCTTCGAAGAATTCAAGCGACAAGAGAACCTGCAAATGACACCTCAGCCAGGAATACCCGTAGAAGTGCAAATGAACATGAGCTACGTAATGGATCATGCAACAGTAACTCTCGAAAACAGCGGCAACGACATCGAATCCTTTTATGACAGCGCCAATAAGCTAATTGATAGCCTAGTCTAGAAAAATATAAAGCTATATAATTGACAAATAAGCATAAGCGTGCTATGATGTTTGTAAGTTCGATCAAAACAAAAAAGGAAAACAAAATAATGTCACTATTCTCTCGTACCGATACGGAACCAGCTAAACGGCCAATTAAATTTCGTAAATACGGTGGTCCTGCCGTTGCAGCATTATTGTTAGCAACAGCAGCAGGTGCGACAGAAATGTCGACAACCCCAGCACCATCTGACAGTACTTCGACCACAGTTTCGATAGAAAGTATTTCGTCTACTACGGACACAGCTCCGAAATCAGTGCCTGTCGATATCGGCTCAGCGATCGTAACACCCGATGGACAGACGAGCGATGTCTTGGGCGGATCTAAGGATGTAGTTCGGCTTGGAGAAGGCGTAATCCCGTCAGACACAATTCCAGCTGTCGTAGGTGGCAATCCGGAACCGGTAACTAATGACAGTTCCGTGCGAATTGCTGGTGGCGCTGACATTTCTATTGAACGACCACCAGTAAATCCAGCAGGCTAATAGCAAACTTGTTAATTTGCTGGGATCAATGATCGTCTATGTAGTATTCGTTGCGATTCTCGAATTATGATGAATATGCCTGCCGCGCCAAGCGCATAGAGCCAATCAATCACCCCCAGAGGGCCTGCGCCAAAGTAGCTATTGATCGGGCTATATAAAATAATCAAAATGCAGCTTATCGACAGAAGCATCGCGCCCCATAAATGCTTGTTATGAAGTTGATATCGAGTAAATAAGCCATCGGGACTCCGCCGCTGTAATATATTGAATAATTGACACAAAACGATAACCAGATATGTCATTGCAGTTGCTTTTAAGTGAATCGAACTTCCGCTCACTGATTGTTCGGCACTTACACCATGACGGTAGAAGAACAATAGATAGTTGCCAAAAGCGAGGCCACCTATAAGCAATCCACACCAAAGTAGATCAGCGATTGATCCTCGATTGAGAATATGATGGCTCGGAGAGCGTGGTGATTCATCCATGAGTTCGCGGTCAGCCTCGTCCCAGCCAAGCGCTGCGATAGGGAAGAGCTCAGCAACCAAATCGATTGCCAGGATCTGCATGACCGTGAGAGCTAATGGAACCCCAAACAAGCTTGCAGCAGCAAGACTGAGTAAGTTTACGACAAGCTCGGCACTATTACTGGTAAAACAACTAAGCGTACCTTTTTTAATATTTTGGAAAACCACGCGACCTTCCTTCACAGCGCCAATGAGCGTATGAAAGCTGTCATCCAAAAGTACAATATCGGCTGATTGTTTCGCGACATCGGTACCGGTAACCCCCATTGCTACACCGATGTCCGCCCGCTTGAGGGCGGGTGCATCATTAATGCCATCTCCAGTGACGGCAACCACGCGTCCACTATCTTTGATTAGCCCGACAATTCGAAGTTTATCTTCAGGGCTCACACGCGAGAAAATCACACTTCCACTTGAAGTCATTTCAATAATCTTTGCATCACTGAGCTTTTCTACTTCGTCTCCCGTTACGAGGGTGATGGCATCTTTACTTTTCGCTAAGCCCGCTCGGAGCGCTATTGCTTGGGCTGTTGAAGCATAATCTCCAGTAATGATTGATACCGAGATGTGGGCCTTATGGGCATCTTCCATGGCAGCTGGTACTTCTTCACGGAGTGGATCAATCATAGAAACCATACCCAAGTAGGTGAGACCCGATTCAACCGACTCCATTGTTAGTGAGTCGACAGAAGTTTTTGCAGGTACTATTTTGTAGGCAAAACCGAGGTTTCGGAGTGCATCTTGCGCTAATGCCTCGTTCGATTCCAGTATTGAGCTAATAGTTTTTTTATCAAGTTTTCGGCTGTGGCCGTGGTCCCAAATGTCGTCGCATTTTTCGAGAACATTTTCTGGCGCGCCTTTCACAAATACATAAGTATTTTTACCGTCACCCCATGTGCGAACAGAACTCATTCGTTTGCGAGCGGAATCAAAACTAAACTCTTTTAGTTCAGGATATTTTTTCTCTAAGGCTTGTGGGTCGAGTCCTGCTTTTCGGCCTAGCGTGATAAGAGCAGCTTCGGTAGGATCACCAATGGCGTACCAGTCGGCATGCTCTGCGTCTGGACCATCGACGCGCGCATTGCTCGCAAAAATTCCTGCGGCAAAAAACAACTCAAGTTCAGCTTGTTCAGCTTTTGATAGAGCAGTCGAGGACCCCATTTTGGATATATGACCATTGGCTTCGTAGCCAACACCACTCACTGAATATGTTTGAGAGCCGATTAAAAATTGTTGCACTGTCATTTGATTTTTGGTGAGGGTACCCGTTTTATCGGTACAAATAATACTGGTGGCGCCAAGTGACTCAACAGCCGATAGTTTTTTAACTAGTGCTCGAGCAGTCGCTAGTTTTTTAGCTGCTTGCGCTAGTGTCGTATTTATTTCAGCAGGTAACCCTTGCGGAATAATCGAGCTGGCTATACCAATCGCAAACAAAAAGGCAGCCTTAAGACCAAGATTAGCCTGAAGGGCAATGGGAAGAAGAATAGCACACAAGACAACTGTTCCTTGCGTCACATGTTTGGCGATATTGTTCATTTCACGTTGCAAGGGGCTCAAGTCTTGTCCGGTATCCTGACTAAGGTTGGCTATTCGTCCAAGTTCGGTGCTCATGCCTGTTGCAATGACAAGACCATAGCCATGCCCAGTGGCGACCGTGGTCCCCATATAGGTAAGATTATGACGGTCACCGATGGGGACGTCGCCGTTAATCACATGAGTAAATTTTCGACTAGGATTGCTTTCGCCGGTGAGTGCAAAATCGTTGGTTGAAAGTTCGGATTCATCGACGATGCGCAAATCTGCCGGAATAGAGTCGCCTTCTTCTATGTAGACAATATCGCCCACGACTATTTCGGTGCTGGCGATAATTGCAAGCTTTTCGTCTCGCATAACCTTGGCTTCGGGCACTACAAGTCGCACTAAACTTTCCATAATTCGCTCAGCTTTATATTCTTGAGTAAATCCAATTAAGGTGTTGAAAATGACAAGCGCAAATAGCACAAAACCTGTTCGTGAATCCCCAAGGAAAAGCGAAATACATCCACTCGCGCTCAGTAATACGATCATTAGATCTTTATATTGTTCAAGATACCGCACAAACCAATTTTTATGATGAGCTTCTGCGAGAATGTTTTGACCATGCTGCTCAAGCCGAGTTTTAGCTGTGCTTGAAGGCAAGCCCTTGATGCCACTGTTTAGTCGATCAAATAGTTGGTTTGAATCTACTTGATACGCGGGCACGTCTCGCACATTATTATCCATACAGCTAGTATACCGTAAGCATGATCACGATACTCACATCTAAATAACCTTTAGAGGACTAGGTAGCCTCATCTGTTAGCCTAGCGTATACTAGGCGTATATGGTCAATAAGAAAGCAGAGACACCTAAAAAACGACTGGCAGTTATCGACGGTAAGAGTGTCTTCTACCGAGGCTATTATGCTATGCCTGGGTTGAGCACAAAAGATGGCATCCCGACGGGAGGCGTCTATGGATTTGCTGTTATGGCTCTGGAAGTGATTAAACGGCTCAATCCTGATTATGTATGTGTGGCCTGGGATAAACCCAAGACCAATATTCGAAAACGACTCGAGCTGTATCCACAGTACAAGGCTGGTCGCAAACCCCCTCCAGCAGATTTCTATACACAGATCCCATTACTTCATGAACTTCTTGATGCGTTTGGCTGGCCTTTGTACGAGCTTGATGATTATGAAGCTGATGACATTATGGGGGCTTTATCGGTACAGGCAACCGCTCAAGATATCGAAACTGTACTCGTGACGAGTGATATGGACATGCTTCAGCTCGTTGACGACCATGTAAATGTTTATGCTCTCAAGACTGGACTTAGTAACATTGAATTATTTCACCCCGAGAGCTTTGAGGCCAAATACGGCATCAAAGTTGAGCAATTTCTCGACCTTAAAGCACTTATGGGCGATAGTTCCGATAACATTCCCGGTGTCCCAGGGATTGGCAAAAAAGGCGCTGTAGATTTACTCACTCAGTTCAAAACTCTCGATGGAGTGTTCGAGAATACTATGCTTGTTAAAGATTCTGTCGCCAAGAAATTGATCGCTGGTAAAGACTCTGCTTATATGAGTAAAAAATTGGCATCGATTTGGACCGACGCTCCAATTACGCTTGATTTACCTAAACTCGATGCTCGAGCTTGTGATCCAGAGGTTATACGAGCAGCCCTCGAGAAACTTGAATTCAGGACCTTAGCTCGGCAGTTGCCGCAATATATGCACATGGATTCGAAGCCCGGCGCATCATCGTCTACTAGTGAAATGAATATTGGCACAATTATTCAAATCAAAACTAATTCTGATCTAGCGAAAATCGATATTCCAAAGAGTGAACATCTTATTTTACAGAGCACCTGCAGTAACGATCGAGAGAGAACGCCCATAAGCATAACGCTTGGCTTTGATACTCATGTCTATGAACTTGACTTGGCAAAACTGACCCTTACAAAGGTAACCTCGCTGTTGAATACATGCTTTATGGTCCATGATTCGGTCATCGGCTACGATATCAAAGCTACGCTCAAAGTACTTCGTCAGCTCGGCGTAGAAATGCCAGCAGTTAAGCACGATGTACTTATCGGTGCCTTTTTGCTCAATTCACTTATACGAGAACAATCTCTCTCCGAGCTCGCAGCATCTGAACTAAATGTTCACCTAGATGAGGCAGTCGCAACTAGTGTAGACACGAGCGCTGTGATCGGAGCTTTATATAAAGATCAGACTAAGAAACTAAAAGAATTTCCTAAACTTGAAAAGCTGGCTCATGATATAGAATGGCCAATAATCTCCGTACTTGCCGATATGGAGAGCCAAGGTATTCAGCTCGATACGCAGTATCTTGG
The DNA here is from genome assembly GCA_964494545.1 of uncultured Candidatus Saccharibacteria bacterium. Lineage (GTDB taxonomy): Bacteria > Patescibacteriota > Saccharimonadia > Saccharimonadales > AWTP1-31 > JAPLYT01. The sequence continues at coordinate 14,110 of CAZBRN010000010.1, forward strand.
GCTGATGTCGAGTCAGGTGGATGACCTCATTTCAGACCTCGAACAACAAATTTATGGTTTTGCCGAAACGGAATTCAACATAAGTTCTCCATCCCAACTTGCCGACATACTATTTGAAAAGCTCAAACTAACTACAACAGGGATAAAGAAGGGTAAAACCGCCTACTCAACGGCGGCAAGTGAGCTTGATAAACTTCGGGGATCGCACCCAATCATCGATATGATCACGCAATTTAGGGAAGTATCAAAACTTAAAAATACCTACATTGATACACTTCCAAAGCTTGTCGATTCCTCGTCGCGGGTGCACACCACATTTAATCTCACGATTGCACAGACCGGGAGACTTAGTAGTACCGATCCGAATCTGCAGAATATTCCTGTAAGGACAGAACTAGGTAAACGAATTAGGACTGCATTTGTGGCAGGTCCCGGCATGCGTTTTGTAGGAGCAGATTATAGCCAATTTGAACTTCGATTAGCAGCAGTATTAGCTGAAGATACCGAAATGATTGATGCTTTTAACAGGGGTGCAGATATCCATACTATTACCGCCGCTCAAGTGTATGGTCGTGATCCAGAAGATGTTACAAAGAGTATGCGACGCGAAGCGAAAGTGGTTAATTTTGGGATAATGTATGGCCTCAGTACCCATGGGTTAGTTGCGGCAACTGGCATGGGTTATGACCAGGCAAAAGAATTTATTGAAAAATATTTCTTGGCTCGACCTAAGCTCAAAACCTATATCGATACGGTTAAAAAGCAGGCAACAGAAGATGGTTTTGTCGAGACGCTGTTTGGCCGACGTCGCCCAACGCCAGATATTCAATCAAGTAACTTTATGGTTCGTGAAGGTGCACTTCGAGCAGCGGTGAATATGCCATTCCAAGGGAGTGCCGCAGATATTATGAAGAAGGCTATGATTGATATTCATCAAAAACTCGTAGATTGGCCGGAGACTAAAATGCTGCTTCAGATCCATGACAGCATTATGGTTGAATGTCCCGAGAAAGATGCTCAAGATATCGCCAAATTACTTAAAGAGACAATGGAAAATACTATCAGTCTACCAGTGAAATTGACCGTCGATACCGAGATTGGCGAAAACTGGGGCGAATTGTAAAAATTACTGGTAAAAATAGTAATTGCATGATATAATACACTTTGTAATAAGGAAGTTTTATGTCACCTCGTAAGCGTTTTGTAATCTTTTTGACCGCTGTTGTTGGGTTTATCTTAATTCTGTTCCTCATCTTTGGAAGAGGATCTTCAAACACGCCGAAACCTATTGAAACCAACAAGAAAGACAAAGCTCCATCATCTCTTGTAGATTTTATAGACCGTGATTCAAAGGTTATTCTCACTGTTGCTGGTAGGATCAACGGCGACGATGCCCATCGACAGATTCGAATTACCGTTACTCCTACAGAGCGTGAAGTAGAAGTTATCCAAGGTTATCAGAATAATGTCATTAAAAAGCAAAACTTTTCAAATAACAAACCTGCCTATGATCAATTCATGCGATCTCTCGCTCGAACTGGTTTTTCTAAAGAGCGAAAATCTGTCCTCAAAGATGAGCGTGGTATTTGTGCAAACGAACAACGATACGTTTACGAAATTATAGACAACGACGAACAAGTATCCCGTACCTGGGCTGGTCAATGTAACAAAGGTAATTCAATGGGGAATGCTCCATTCATCCTCCAGTTATTTAGAAACCAGATTACCGACTACGGCAAGTTCGTAAACGGTGTAAATCTTTAAACAACTTCAAGGTATTTCGCGTATCATAAGTACATGATACGAGCGATTATATTTGATTGTTTTGGCGTGCTCACTGGAGATATCTGGAAAGAGTATGTAGCAAGTCTACCTGCAGCCCAGCAGGAGCCGGCACGTGCTCTCAACCGGGCACATGACGCCGGGATGATAACGTTCAAAGAATTTCTTGATGAAATCTATGATCTCACCGGTACGGTACCGAAAGTAGTGGAGGGAATTGTAGGAGATGAAATGCAAAAAAATCGACCTCTTTTCGAGTATATCTCTCTGCTGAAAGCATCGTACAAAATCGGCTTACTCAGCAACATAGGATCTAACTGGGTCCGTGAGTCATTTTTATCAGATGAAGATAAACGATTGTTTGATGAAATCGCCTTATCATTTGAGCTTGGGATGGCCAAACCAGACCCTCGTATATTTCAGGTAGTAGCAGAAAGATTAGGATGTGAGCCATCAGAATGTATCATGGTTGACGACGGTCCTGGCAACGTGTCAGCTGCTAAGAGTATCGGTATGCAGGCAATTGAATATAAAACGTTTGTTCCGTTCAAGACTCAACTCGAAAGTCTTATCAGCCAATCCTGATTATTAGTTTTGTCTTCGGCCCCAGTATTTTTCGCAGCTCCATAGTATGCATCCGTAGCGAACCGGCAAGAGCGGCATTGCCTGCTGTTATTACAACTTGATTTTTAGTAACGGCCACCGATACCTTCACATTAAATCGATCGAGCACAAATTTTTTTATCGATGCAATTTCAGGTGGTTCGGCGTTGCTTCTACGGGTTAGTATATCTTTTAATGATTCGCTCATAGGTGGTAGTATAGCGAATAACAGATTACAATACCTAGTACGTAATCGGAATTAGGAAGGATTTTGTGCCAGAACTCCCAGAAGTCGAGACAATTCGAATTGGGCTTCAAAAGCTTATTCGCGGCAAGCGAATTGAAAGCGTTGATTTTGATTGGCAAAAATCATTTCCAAATTCACCCTCCGACATTAAACAATTTTTACTTGGCGCATCGGTGCTTGAGGTTTCACGGCGCGCTAAAGTGTTACTGATTTCGCTGACGAGTGGCTATAGCCTTGTCGTGCATTTGAAGATGACAGGGCAATTGGTATTCGTGCCGAAAACCAAAGACGGCGATTCTGAAGATAGATTTGGTGCAGGACACCCCAACGACTCTTTAGTGGGCGCTTTACCCGACAAATCCACGCGGGTGACAATTGTATTCCACGATCAGTCTAAATTATTCTTTAACGATCAACGAAAATTTGGGTGGGTTCGGCTTATTCCTAGTGTAGAAGTACCCCATATCGATTTTATGAAACGAGTTGGCCCTGAGCCACTCGAACAAGAGTTTACTCAATCGGTTTTCGAGTCGCAAGTAATGCGACGCTCAAAGAGTCGGATCAAAGCCGTACTGCTCGATCAGACGGTAATTGCCGGCATTGGGAATATTTACGCAGACGAAAGTTTGTGGGCTTCAAAAATACATCCCGAGACCCGAGTTCACGACATTCCGCCGAAGCAACTTCAAATTTTGAGACAAGCGATAATTAATGTACTCACACTGTCTATTGATAAAGGTGGATCTACAAACAAAAACTATGTAAATGCAGAAGGCAAGAAGGGCAGTTACATGGATTTTGCGCACGTATATAATAGGACCAATCAACCGTGCGATCGATGCGGAAATCCCATCAAAAAAATTCGCTCTGCTAGTCGCGGAACGCACATCTGCACGGTATGTCAAAAGGAGCCTTCATGATTTCAACGTTCTCCGGTTCAAATAGTCTTATGATGTCTCAAAATGTACGAGAGCGTGTCGATACATTTATTAAAAACGTCGGTGATTTTGGATTCGAACGAATATCGGCATCCGAAGCGAGCTATGCTCAGATTTTTGAGGCTGTTCAGGCGACGCCTTTTTTAAGCGATCGACGGATGGTTGTTATCGACAGCCCAACATCAAATAAAGAACTAGCCGATAACATCACCAAAGTACTCGATGCAGTACAAGACACTACCGATGTTGTATTCGTCGAACCTAAATTTGATAAACGAAGTATCCTATACAAAACACTAAAAAAACGAACAGAATATAGCGAATTCAATGAGCTCGATGAACAAAGTCTTGTTCGGTGGGTCAGCGACTATGTCGCAAGCCAAGGTGGAAGAATTAGCTCTCATGATGCACGGCTATTGGTGAACAGGGTAGGCTTGAACCAGCTCCAAATTTCTCATGAAATTGACAAACTATTGAGTTATAAGACCGATATCACCAAAGCGAGTATCGAACTTCTCACCGAGCAAACACCGCAAAGCACTGTCTTTGATCTTCTGGATGCCGCACTGAGAGGTCAAACTGCCAAGGCAGAAGCATTGTACCGAGAGCAGCGTCGGTTAAAAGTAGAGCCGCATGCTATATTGGCGCTTCTTGGTTGGCAGCTACATGTTCTTGCACTCGTAAAGGTGGGCGCAGGTAAAAGCCCTGATGAAATTGCCAAAGACTCAAAAATAAATCCATATGTAGTTAGAAAATCGGCATCGCTTGCTCGATCGATCGATGCGTCATCTCTTAAGAGTCTTATCGCACGAACGCTAGAGCTTGATATTCAGCTTAAAAGCCAGACGATAGATGCCGACGAGGCTATGCAAGTTCTCATCGCCACAATCTAGAGGAGAAACCTCTAACAGGGAAGAAAAATGTGATATAAAAAATCCCCACATAATTTGTGGGGATAAATTCTATTTCTGTGAAAAATTTATTTCTTAGCAGCCGGTTTATTAGCCACAGCTTTTTTAACAGCTGGTTTCTTGGCTACAGCCTTTTTAGCCGTAGTTTTTGAACCGGCCGCCTTAGCAGCAACAGCAAGTTGTCGCTTTTTGCGAGCAGCTTTGTTTTTATGAATAACACCTTTTTTGACAGCGATATCGAGAGCGCTTTGTGCACTATTGGCGGTGTCGCCAGTAATTGCCGCGTGAAAGCTTTTGATAGCTGTTCGGAGTGTTCGTTTAGTTTTGCTGTTTCGGGTTGCTGCTTTGCTAGCTACTCGAACTCGTTTTTTTGCTGATTTAATGATTGGCATGAACGTTTTAATCCTTAAATTATAAATAGTATTGATGTGTTCAAGGACCAATTATAACAGATGAGGGACAGAGTAACAAGACCCGCAGTGTTGGTTCGATCCTGGGATCCTGGTTGTGCTGATTTTTCACCAGGACTTCAGATCATACTATTTTCTAGACAAGCGTAAGCATATATGGTACGCTCGGCATAGAGTAATCTAAAAATAAAAATGAGCAACATGGATCCATCAACACCCCTACAACCATATACACCAGCAGTACCAGCGGGGAATCCACTTCAAGCTGCGTCGCCTCCTATTAATACAGGCGCACCTTCAGCACCCGCTCCAGTTTATGCGGGAGCACCAGTCTCACCGACACCCGCCATGGATCCTAGTCAATTACAACCTAGCCCGTATCAGCCAGCTGTACCTCAGATGCCATACGCACCAATTGCTGCTAGCCCTGCAGTAAATACTCCTTCAGTTGAACAGCCTGGTGACCCACGATCGGAATTGATTGAAAAACTCCGATCATCAAATAACGTACTGGTAACTGTAAATAGTAACCCAACAGTTGATCAGCTATCGGCTGCCATCGGTCTTACGCTCGTTTTAAACAAACTAGATAAGCACGCAACAGCGGTATTTAGCGGATCAACGCCATCTACAATCGAATTTTTACAGCCAGAAAAAACCATCGAAAAAAACACCGATAGTTTACGAGATTTTATAATTGCATTAGATAAAGCAAAAGCAGACAAACTTCGATATAAGGTAGAAGATACTTTCGTAAAAATTTTTATTACTCCGTATCACACCAGTCTTAATGAAAGTGACTTGGAATTTAGCCAAGGAGACTTCAACGTTGATGTTGTCGTAGCACTTGGCGTTCATCAAAGGGAGGAACTTGACCAAGCGATCACCGCTCATGGTCGAATTTTGCATGATGCTGTGACGATAAGTGTCAATAACAAGCAATCCGCTGAACTTGGTGCAATAAACTGGTTCCAGCCAGATGCGAGTAGCTTATGTGAAATGGTTGTGGGGTTAATAGAACCACTTCAAGGTGACAAAGCTTTGCTCGATACACAGATTGCCACCGCTTTTCTAACTGGTGTTGTAGCTGAGACAGAAAGGTTTAGTAATACCAAAACCACTCCTCATACCATGAACACATCGGCAATTTTGATGAAGGCAGGCGCAAATCAACAACTTGTTGCGAGTAAATTAGAAGAACCGAAACCAATTAAGCATGATGAACCTGAAGATGCTAAAAAGCTTGATGAAATAGCTCACGAAGGTGTAGCACCAACGGTGGCGAACGATGGCTCGCTTGTAGTCCCGCATAAAAAAGAAGCAACACCTATCGTCAAATCTAAGACGATGCAGGAAATTGAAAAAGAGAATCGATCGACCGATACTTCAACTGGAGATGGTGATTCAGACCTGGCAAAAATTCACATTGATGACGACGGTAAGTTCGTTTCCTCAGAAGAAATGGCAGCAGCCAAAACTGCAGCGCCAAGTGCACCGGCGCAGCCTTCGAATATGATCTTAACGCCTCCAACTATCAAAGGAGACATGAGTGCTACGATGCGTGCTGACGATGCGCTCACACCTCCAAAAGAATCCATGGATTTACCACCAACATCGGAGCATGGTAAAACAATTAGCCCACTGAGCGCTGATGAAAAAGAACAAACATTAGAACAAATCGAAAAAGCTGTTGAGAGTAAGCACCTCGAAGAAGCTGTTTCAGCAGAAGATGCTGCTCGCGAAGCTGTAAATACCGTGGCAAGCACTATGCCTGGTAAATTAGAGCCAACATCTGCACTCAATGCCCAGTCAGTTGAACTCGAAAATGAAGTTGATGAGACTGAGACAATTTCCGAAAACGTATTTCCACCGCAGTTGATTGGCCCCGATAAAGGCCCAGGACCTGACCCGACCGCGGGCGCTAGCGATCCAGCAGCTCCTCCATTGGTTCCACCGCCACTCATGCCTCCCGGCGCTTAAAACCCCATTATGTATGCCCCAGATTTCAGATACAGGGGTAAATAGCCTATACTAGTGGCTCATGGACAAAGTATTACTCATCGATAAACCTCGCGAATGGACTAGTTTTGACGTGGTTGCCAAAGTTCGGTCTACGTTACGCGGAGCAGAGCAAGGTCCACGACCAAAAGGTTCGCCTAAGGTTCGCGTAGGACATGCTGGAACGCTTGATCCGCTTGCAACAGGCCTGCTAGTCGTTTTAGTCGGTAAAGCCACCAAACAGCAAGATTCTTACATGAAACAGGACAAAATATACGAAGTCGAACTCAAACTTGGTCAAACCAGTACAACGGCCGACGAAGAGGGAGAAAAAACCCTCGTTTCTAGTATCGAGCCAAGCAAAGCTGACGTCGAAAAAGCCGTGAAGTCATTTGTGGGTGAAATAAGCCAAATTCCACCGGTATTTTCAGCCATAAAAGTCGATGGTCAGCGAGCGTATAAGCTTGCTCGTGCGGGTAAACCGGTCGAAATGCGACCACGAAAAGTCACAATTTATTCAATCGAACAGATTGAGTATGAATATCC